>NZ_CACSIS010000007.1:0-219497 GCF_902705905.1 Klebsiella sp. 18074
CGCCTCCCCCACACCACCTTCTGCCAAGCGGCGCCACCCCCAATGCTCTACACTTTCTGATTGTCTACGCCAAACCCAAGGAAACCGTCATGAGCATAATTAAAAGCTACGCCGCCAAAGAAGCGGGCGCCGATCTGTCGCTGTGGGAATACGATGCTGGCGAACTCCGGCCGGAAGATGTCGAGGTCCAGGTGGAGTACTGCGGCATCTGCCACTCGGATCTGTCGATGATCGACAACGAATGGGGCATATCGAGCTACCCGCTGGTTGCCGGGCATGAAATCATTGGCCGCGTTGCGGCGCTGGGCAGCGCGGCGCAGGAGAAAGGGCTGAAGGTCGGCCAGAAGGTCGGCATCGGCTGGACGGCGCGCAGCTGCGGGCACTGCGACGCCTGTATCAGCGGCAACCAGATCAACTGCCAGGAAGGCTCGGTGCCGACCATCATCAACCGCGGCGGCTTTGCCGATAAGCTGCGCGCCGACTGGCAGTGGGTGATCCCGCTGCCGGATAGCATCGATATCGAATCCGCCGGCCCGATGCTCTGCGGCGGCATCACCGTCTTTAAACCGCTGCTGATGCATCGCGTCACCGCCACCAGCCGCGTCGGCGTCATCGGCATCGGCGGCCTCGGCCACATCGCCATCAAGCTGCTGCGCGCGATGGGCGCGGAGGTCACCGCCTTCAGCTCCAACCCGGCGAAAGAGCAGGAAGTGCTGGCGATGGGCGCCGATCGCGTAGTCAATAGCCGCGATCCTGAAGCCCTAAAAGCGCTGGCCGGCCAGTTCGACCTGATCATCAACACCGTGGCGGTGGATCTCGAATGGCAGCCGTACTTCGAAGCGCTCTCCTGGGGCGGCAACTTCCACACCGTCGGCGCGGTGATGAAGCCGTTCCCGGTCCCCGCCTTCACCCTGATTAGCGGCGACCGCAGCATCTCCGGTTCGGCCACCGGCAACCCGTCCGAGCTGCGCAAGCTGATGAAGTTCGCCGGACGCAGCAAAGTGGCGCCAACCACCGAGCTGTTCCCGATGTCGCAAATCAACGAAGCGCTCAAGCACGTGCGCGAAGGCAAGGCCCGCTATCGGGTGGTGCTGAAAGCCGACTTCTGACGATCTCCGCCGCGCTCAGGCCGCATGTACGCAGCCTGAGCGCCGGTGAGCCAGGCTATCTGTAACCTCTCCGCCGGGCGGCCCGTCTGCCCGGCTGCTGCGCCCCCGTTCATTAAACAGTCATCTTCCCGCCATACTTTTGCAGTCAAAGCTTCTCACAATCCGTGCTTCGACAATGCCCGATTGAGACGTCGCCGTTATGAGAAAAAGCTGGCTCCCCTGGCTGATACTGTCACCTTCGCTGCTGTTTTTACTGCTCTTTACCTGGTTCCCGCTGGGGCGGTCGGTCTACGACAGCCTGTTCGATACCCGGATGGTCAGCGACGGCGCGCAGTTCGTTGGCCTCGATAACTTCACCCGCCTGTTCGCCGATAGCGTCTTCTGGCAGTCGTTGGCCAACAACCTGCTCTATATCCTGCTGACGGTGGTGCCGGGCGTGACCCTGGCCCTGCTGCTGGCGGTGGCGCTGAGCGAAAACCACCGCGTCAACCGCTGGCTGCGCACCGCCTTCTTCTTCCCGATGATTATCCCGATGGTCAGCGCCGCCGCGCTGTGGCTGTTTATCTTTATGCCCGGCCTCGGCCTGCTCGACCACTACCTGGCGAAGATCGTCGGCCCGATGAACAACAACTGGCTGGGGCGCAGCAACACCGCCCTGCTGGCGCTGGCGCTGATCGGGGTGTGGAAGTTTGCCGGCTACTACATGCTGTTTTTCCTCGCCGGCCTGCAGAGCATCCCGGCCTCGGCCCGCGAAGCGGCGATTATGGAAGGCGCCACCCGCAGCCAGGTGTTCTTTAAGGTCACCCTGCCGCTGCTGCGCCCAACCCTCAGCTTCGTCATCACCACGGCGCTGATCTACTCCATCACCCAGATTGACCACGTGGCGGTGATGACCCGCGGCGGGCCGGACAACGCCACCACCGTGCTGCTCTACTACATCCAGAACCTCGCGTGGGATACCCACGACCTCGGCAAAGCCTCCGCCGCCACCTTCCTGACGCTGGCCGGGCTGTTCGCCTTCTCGCTGCTTAACCTCAGACTGCTGGAGAAAGGAGCCCACCATGAGCGCTGAAATCTCGCCGCTGGCCGTGCGCTCGCCGGCCGCATCGCGCCCGCTGTGGCTGCGCCTGCGTCGTTCGCAGCCCTTTACCCTCAGCGTGCTGATGTGCTGCCTGGCGCTGCTGTGGGTGAGCCCGTTTATTTGGATGCTGGCAACCTCGTTCAGCGCCACCACCTTCGGCGAGGATATGGCCTCGCTGCTGCCCAGGCTGCCGCTGACCCTCGATAACTTCCGCGACGCCTGGGCCAGCGCCGACTGGCTGAGCCTCTATGCCAATACCCTTATCTTCACCTTCGGCACCTTCTTCGTGCAGCTGCTGACCATCACCACCGCCGGCTACGTCTTCGCCTGCCACGAGTTCCGCGGCAAGCAGACCCTGTTCCTGCTGTTCCTGGTGCAGCTGATGATCATGCCGGTGGTGATGATGGTGCCGAACATGCTGACCCTTAAAACCTTCGGCCTGCTCAACACCCTCACCGGGGTGATGATGCCCTACTTCACCTCAGCGTTCGGCGTGTTCCTGATGCGCCAGGCGTTCCTCGCCATCCCCAAAGAGCTGGAGGAGGCGGCGCTGATGGAGGGCTGCCGCTGGTGGCAGGTGCTGTTCCGCGTGCTGCTGCCGATGTCCTGGCCGTCGGTGCTGGCCTTCGCCACCGTCAGCATTACCTACCACTGGAACGAATACCTGTGGCCGCTGATGATGCTCAACGATCCCGATAAGCAGGTGCTGACCGTGGGGCTGGTCTCCTTCGCCATGGGCGCCGAATCCGGCGGCCAGTGGGGCACCATCGGTGCCGGGACGCTGATGGTCTGCCTGCCGCTGATGCTGGCGTTCATTCTTTTCCAGAAACAGTTCCTGCGAAGCTTCGGCTTCTCCGGGATCAAATAAGGAGTTATTGATGCTGTTAGCGCAAATTTCCGATACCCACTTCCGCAGCCACGGCCAGAAGCTGTACGGCTTTATCGACGTTAATGCCGCCAACGCCGACGTGGTTTCCCAGCTCAACGCCCTGCAGGAGCGTCCGGACGCGGTGGTGGTCAGCGGCGATATCGTCAACTGCGGTCGCCCGGAGGAGTACGAAGCGGCCCGCCAGATCCTCGGCGGCCTGAACTATCCGCTGTATCTCATTCCCGGCAACCACGACGATAAAGCGCTGTTTCTCGAATACCTGCATCCGCTGTGCCCGCAGCTCGGCAGCGACCCGCAGAACATGCGCTACGCGGTGGACGATTTTGCCACCCGCCTGCTGTTTATCGACTCCAGCCGCGCCGGCACCTCCAGCGGCTGGCTGACCGACGAGACCATTAGCTGGCTGGAGGCACAGCTGTTCGAGGGCGGCGACAAACCGGCAACGGTGTTTATGCACCATCCGCCGCTGCCGCTGGGCAACGCCCAGATGGACCCCATCGCCTGTGAAAACGGCTACCGCCTGCTGGCGCTGGTGGAGCGCTTCCCGTCGCTGACGCGTATTTTCTGCGGTCACAACCACAGCCTGACCCTGACCCAGTACCGCCAGGCGATTATCTCCACCGTGCCGGGAACCGTCCATCAGGTGCCCTATTTCCACGAAGATACCCGCCCGTACTACGACCTGTCTCCGGCCTCCTGCCTGATGCATCGCCAGGTGGGCGAGCAGTGGGTGAGCTACCAGCACTCGCTGGCGCACTATGCCGGGCCGTGGCTGTATGACGAAAACATCAGCTGCCCGACGCAAGAGCGCTAATCACGATGCTGAGTTTGCAAAATATCACCAAACGCTTCGACGGCAAGCCGGCCCTCAGCGCCCTGTCGCTGGATATTCACGAAGGCGAGTTCGTGGTGCTGGTCGGCCCCTCCGGCTGCGGCAAAAGCACCCTGTTGCGCCTGCTGGCCGGGCTCGATCGGGTCAGCGACGGTGAAATCTGGCTGCACGAGCAGAACATCACCGATATGTCGCCGCGCGAGCGCAACTTCGCGATGATCTTCCAGAACTACGCCCTGTTCCCACATCTGTCGGTGCGCGACAACATCACCTTCGGCATGAAGGTGCGCAAAGAGGAGAAGGCCAGCTGGCAGCCGCGGGTGGATAACGTCGCGCAGATGCTGCAGCTGGACACCCTGCTGGATCGCAAGCCGGCGAAGCTCTCCGGCGGCCAGCGCCAGCGGGTGGCGATGGCCCGCGCCATCGTGCGCAATCCGCGGCTATTCCTGATGGATGAGCCGCTCTCCAACCTCGACGCCCGCCTGCGCAGCGAGGTGCGCGACAGCATTATGGATCTCCACCAGCAGCTGAAAACCAGCACCGTCTACGTCACCCACGACCAGACCGAGGCGATGTCGATGGCCGACCGCATCGTGGTGATGAACGCCGGCCACGTGCAGCAGGTCGGGCGTCCGGAGCACCTCTACGCCCACCCGGCCAACCTGTTCGTCGCCGGGTTTATCGGCTCTCCGGCGATGAACCTGCTGTCGCTGCCCTGCGCCGACGGCGAGGTACGGCTCGGCGAGCTGCGCCACCCGCTGCCGCCGGGCTATCGCGACGAGTCCCGCGTCTGGCTAGGCATTCGCCCGGAACACATCAGCGATCGCGTGGAGGAGGGTCACCTGCGCCTCTGCGCCACCGTCCTGCAACGAGAGCTGATGGGGGCCGATTACCTGCTCCACGTCAGCACCCCCATCGGCACCCTGCGCTTTAGCCGCCGCCATCGCGGCGCGGTGCCGGAGAAAGGCGACTCGCTGATCCTCGGCTTCTCGCCCGGGGATATTCATCTTTTTCATGCTGAGAAACAGCATAATTTAGCGCCCGCTCATCAGGCGCTTACTCCAGGAGATTGACCATGCTAAAAACTCTGACAGCCGTCGGGCTTTCGCTCGCGCTGAGCGGCGCGGCGCTAGCGAAAGAGAAGATCGATTTCATGTTCCCGGCGCCGGTAGACGGCAAGCTGACCATGGAGATGACCCGCGTCATCAAGGCTTTTAACGACTCGCAGCAGGACGTCGAAGTGCGCGGGATCTTTACCGGCAACTACGACACCACCAAGATCAAAGCCGAGTCGGCGCAGAAGGCCGGGCAGCCGCCGGCGCTGGTGATTATGTCCGCCAACTTCACTACCGACCTCGCGCTCAAGGATGAGATCCTGCCGATGGACGAGCTGTTCAAATACGGCGACCAGAAGGCCGGGGATTTCCTGGTCAAAGAGTTCTGGCCGGCGATGCACAAAAACGCCCAGGTGATGGGCACTACTTACGCCATTCCGTTCCATAACTCGACGCCGATCCTCTACTACAACAAAACCCTGTTCGAGCAGGCCGGGATCAAGCAGCCGCCGCAGACCTGGGCCGAGCTGCTGGCGGATGCCAAAAAGCTGACCGACGAGAGCAAAGGCCAGTGGGGCATTATGCTGCCGTCCACCAACGACGACTACGGCGGTTGGATCTTCTCGGCGCTGGTGCGCGCCAACGGCGGGAAGTACTTTAACGAAGACTACCCTGGCGAAGTCTATTACAACGCCCCGACCACCATCGGCGCCCTGCGCTTCTGGCAGAACCTGGTCTATCAGGACAAGGTGATGCCCTCCGGCGTGCTCAACTCGAAGCAGATCAGCGCGTCCTTCTTCTCCGGTAAGGTCGGGATGGCGATGCTGAGCACCGGCGCGCTGGGCTTTATGCGCGAAAATAGCAAAGACTTTGAGCTCGGCGTGGCGATGCTGCCGGCCAAAGAGCAGCGCGCGGTACCGATCGGCGGCGCCAGCCTGGTGAGCTTTAAAGGCATTTCCGACGCGCAGAAAAAGGCGGCCTATCAGTTCCTCACTTACCTCGTCAGCCCGCAGGTCAACGGCGAGTGGAGCCGCTTCACCGGCTACTTCTCCCCGCGTAAAGCCGCCTACGATACGCCGGAAATGAAGGCCTATCTGCAGCAGGACCCGCGCGCGGCCATCGCCCTGGAGCAGCTGAAATACGCCCATCCGTGGTACTCCACCTGGGAAACCGTCGCCGTACGTAAGGCGATGGAGAACCAGCTGGCGGCGGTGGTCAACGATGCGAAGGTCACCCCGGAAGCGGCGGCCCAGGCCGCGCAGAAAGAGGCCGATGCCCTGATGAAGCCCTACGTGGATAAAACCGCGCTCGCGGAAATAAAGTAAGCCCTCGCCTCGTCGCCCCAACGGCCGCACCGCGCCGAGCGGGGCGACGAGGCATTTTCACCCCAGCCGTTTGATTTTTCAGCGTAAAAAAGGTACTTTTTCACCCTCTCCCCGCGTGAATGGTCGTACATAATGCCTATTATTCAGTCTGTTGAACGTGCCTTGACGATCCTCGATCTGTTTAACGACCAGGCGAAGGAGCTCAAAATCACCGACATCAGCAAGCAAATGGGCCTGAGCAAAAGCACGCTCCATTCGCTGCTCAAAACCCTGCAGCTGCACGGCTATATCGATCAGAACCCGGAAAACGGCAAATACCGCCTCGGCATGAAGCTGGTGGAGCGCGGCCACTTTGTGGTGGGCTCAATGGATATCCGCCAGCAGGCGAAGGGCTGGCTGACGGAGCTCTCGCAGCACACCGGGCAGACCACCCATCTCGGTATTCTCGACGGCCGCGAAGGCGTCTATATAGAAAAGATCGAAGGCCGGCTCGCCGCCATCGCCTACTCGCGCATTGGCCGCCGCCTGCCGGTGCACGCCACCGCCATCGGCAAGGTGCTGATTGCCTGGCTGAGCGACGCCGAGCGGGATCCCCTGCTCGATGGCTATCACTACACCGCCTTCACGCCCGCGACCATCACCTCCCGCGAGGCGCTGCTGGCGATACTCGCGCAAACCCGCGCCCAGGGCTACGCCCTGGACAGCGAAGAAAACGAACAGGGCGTGCGCTGCGTGGCGGTCCCGGTGTGGAATCATGAATCGCGGGTGATTGCCGCGCTGAGCCTCTCCACCCTCACCTCGCGGGTGGATGACGACGAGCTCACCCGCTACCGGCTGCAGCTGGAAGAGGCCGGGCGCCAGCTGTCAAAAGCGCTGGGCTACCCGGCCTGATGGCCTACGCCTCTACCGGCAGGTAGCGGAAGTAGTCAAAATCAGCGTAGCAGCCGTCGCCGCTGATGTCCTCGCAGTGCAGGCCGACGAACGCCCCGGTAAAGAACCCGCGGCCGCCGACGTAGTCGTCCGACAGCTTCCACGCCGCATAGTCGACAGGCACCCGGTGCCAGTTCTCGCCGTCAAACGAATAGCTATAGCGGTACACCAGATGGTCGACGTCCACCCGCAGCCACACGCTCTGCGCCTCGTCCGGCACCGGAATCGGCTGCTCGTGCAGCGGCCAGGAAGGCACGTTGTGGTCGAGCTGCAGCACCTTCAGCGTTCTGCCCCGCCCCTCTTCGAAATCGACAAAACAGTAGCTCCAGTTTTTGGTGTTGTAATAGCAGGTTAAACCGGCGCTCTGCTGGAAGTTCTCCGGCGCGAACTCCATCCGCGTTTCGGCGCGGAAGGCAAAGTGCTGCCAGCGCCGCGCCACCGTGGACTGGGTAAAGGTGGAGTTAAGCGAATCGTTGCCGTACAGGCGCAAATAGCCCGGCCGGGCGCTGAGGGAGCCGAGCGTCTCATCGAAGGGAATACGCAGGGTTTGCAGCTCCGGGTCGAGGGCCGCGCCGTCGAACTCGTCGCACCACGCCGGCTCTGCCGGTGCCTGGCTTTCCGTCATCTGCGGGCCCGCCACCGTCAGCGCCGCGTGCTTGCCGCCCTCAATGACCGGCCAGCCGTCGCGCCAGGCGACGGGCGTAATGCCGGTCTCACGCCCCAGCGAGCAGTAGCCGCGCCCGCCGGACGCCAGCAGCGGCACGCCGGGCAGGCGCTGCGGGCGGCTGACGAGGTACGCCATATACCACTCGCCGGTATGCGTCTCCAGCAGCGAACCGTGGCCGCTTTTCTGCAGCGGGTTCTCCGGCAGGTGCCAGCTGCTCATCAGCGTCACCTCCGGAGAGAGCTCGTAGGGCCCGTCGATATTTTTCGCCCGCAGCACCACCACCGCGTGCTCGTAGCTGGTGCCGCCCTCCGCCACCAGCAGGTAGTACCAGCCCTCTTTGCGGTACAGGTGCGCCCCTTCGGTATAGCGCAGGTCGGTGCCGGTAAACAGGGTTTTGCGCTGCGGCGACAGGGTTCGGGTGTGCGGGAAGTACTCCTGCATGACGATGGTACAGTGCGGATCGCTGTGGTGGCGCGGCCCCCACGGGCGGTAGATGTAGTATTTTCGGCCGTCGCTATCGTGAAACAGCGACGGGTCAAACCCGCCGTTGCCCATCGCAATCGGCTCGCTCCACGGGCCTTCGACGGACGGAGCGGTCACCAGATAGTTACGGCCGTTTTTCCACGGCGAATCAACGATCTTCACATCGGTATACAGTAGCCAGAACAGACCGTCGGCGTAGCTCAGGCACGGCGCCCAGATACCGCCAGAGTCAGGGTTGCCTTTCATATCCAGCATCGACACGCGGTCCAGCGGCGTGCTGACCAGCGACCAGTTTTTCAAATCCCGCGAGTGGTAAATGCGCACGCCCGGAAACCACTCAAAGGTGGATGTCGCGATGTAGTAATCCTCGCCCTGCCGGCACAGCGACGGATCGGGGTTGAAGCCGGTCAAAATCGGGTTAGTAATCGTATACATATTGTCTCCCTCTTAATTGGATGCCGCGGCCGCGGCGGCAGGAACGTCTTCACTCTGCGCCGCGCGATGCTTACGGAGCTGCTGGCTGATGGCCTCAACGCGCTCATCGCTCAGCTTGTAAAGTGAGAGCATGATGAACATGCCGACGTAGAGCACCACCGGCACCACGCAGAACAGGATTTTAATGGTGGTGAGCACTTCCACCGGCTGCACGCTGCTGCTGGCGGAGTAGTTCACAAAGGCGAGAACCCAGCCCACTACCGCGCCGCCGATCGCCAGGCCGATCTTCAGGCTGAACAGATAGGTGGAGAACACCAGGCCGTCGAGGCGTCGGCCGCTGCGGCTCTCTTCGTAATCCACCACGTCGGAGGCCATCAGCCACTGCAGCGGCGTGGTGGTGTTAAAGATGAACAGGAAAACGATGTTAAGCGCGAAAATTAGCCCAATCTGTTCGGCAGGAATAAAGAACAGCAGCAGGCTTAACAGCGAATAGACGACGATAATCCCTTTGAAGGCCTTCACCCGATCGAAGCGCCCCAGCAGGCGCGAAGAGGCCAGCGAGCCGAACATGGTGGCGATGCTGCCGTAGAGCAGAAACTGCATCGCCATCTCCGGATGATCCATCACGTATTTGACGAAGTAGAGCGTCGCCCCGCCGCGCACCACGTTGGAACAGGTCGCCATCATTTTGAAGGTGCACATGATCCGCCACTGGGTATTGCCGAACAGCAGCCTGAGATCTTTCATCACCGAGGCGCCCGGCTGCACCTCGAAGGTGTAGCGCTCTTTGGTGGTAAAGAAGCAGACGTACAGCAGCACCACGCCGGTCAGCCCCAGCACGCACATCGCGCCAAAGTAGCCCACCTGCTCGTTGCCCTTGCCGATGATCCCCACCAGCGGCAGCGCGATACCGCTGATCGCCAGCGATCCGGCGGCGGCAAGGAAAAAGCGCCACGACTGCAGCGTGTGGCGCTCTTTCGGATCGACGGTGATCACCCCCGGCATCGCGCAGTAGGGCACGTTGACGAAGGTGTACACCAGCGTCAGCAGGATATAGGTGATGCTGGCATAGATGATTTTACCCTGCGCGGAGAAGTCCGGCGTGTAGAAGGTCAGCATGCAGACGAGGCCAAACGGGATCGCCCCCCACAGCAGGAACGGGCGGAACTGACCGTAGCGGGTGCGGGTGCGATCCACCAGCAGCCCCATCAGCGGATCGGTGACGGCATCCAGCACGCGCGAAACTAAAAACAGCGTGCCCATCACGCCGGCGGAGAGCCCAAAGACGTCGGTATAGAAATAGGCCAACAGGAACATCGTCGCCTGCCAGACAAAGCCGCAGGCGGTGTCACCCAGCCCGTAGCCAATTTTATCTTTCATGGTTAATTGCATATTTATCCCCAACCCCAAAGAGTGGAATGATGCAAACGTCAGGGGCCTGAAGAGGGCAAAAAAATACCCGCAGCGTCGTCAGGAAAACACCCGTGATGCGTGTGCCTAATTCACGTTGTCGTGTTAATAGAGTGTAATGAGCTGCTCATTTTTACGGCAATGACCATTTTTAATTTATGAATTATGTTTTTTTGTTTTTGTGATTAGGGTCGGTATAAACAGGAAGCTGAATAAATATTTTTAGCTTTTATTTTTAACGGCTTATTGAATAAATAAAATCTCAATAAATAGGCTTTTTAGGCCAACGAAAATTCGCCCGCGGAATATTTTCCGCAGGCTAAATTAACCGCTTAATTATTTATAAGCCGAGGGCTTTTTTACCGGCGTTAATAACCTCAATAATTTTATCGGTATCATAAATACAGCCTTTCCAGGTACCGCCGCTCACCGACTGCAGCGCGGCCCAGAGGCGCGTATCGTCCGGTAAAAAATCGTGAGGGTGCAGATCCGGATGCGGCGCTCTCGCCGCCAGCGCCAGGGCGCCCTCTTCCGGCGTCAGGCGCGCCTCCGCCGTACCGATAAAGTTCACGCTGCCGGTCAGGGCCAGGCGGTCAACCACGATCTCGATGATATCGTTATCGCGCAGCCTGCCGATGGGCCCGCCCGCCAGCGCCTCGGGCGCGACATGGCCAAAACAGGCGCCGGTAGAGACGCCGGAGAAACGCGCGTCGGTGATCAGCGAAACCGTTTTGCCCCACGACACGTGCTTCAGCGCCGAGGTGAGCTGGTAGGTCTCCTCCATACCGGTACCCGACGGCCCGCCGCCGATCACCACCATGATATCGCCCCGCTCAATCTCGCCGTTTTTAATCGCCCCGATCGCCCGCGCCTCCGAGACAAATACCCGCGCCCGGCCGGTGTGGCGATACACGCCGTCGTCGCCCACCACCGACGGGTCAATGGCCGTGGCTTTAATCACCGAACCTTCCGGCGCGATGTTGCCCACCGGGAAGGCCACCGTCGAGGTGAGCCCTTTCGCCCTGGCGCGCTCCGGCGGCAGGATCACGTCATCCGGATCGACGCCGTCCTGCTCCAGCAGGCACTGGCGAAACTTCTGCCGACGCTCCGAGGCCTGCCACCAGTCGAGGTTTTCGCCGACCGTCTGACCCGTGACCGTCATGGCGTCAAGGTGCAGCAGGCCAAGATCGCGCAGGTGCAGCATCACTTCCGGCACGCCGCCGGCGAGGAACGCGCGCACCGTCGGATGGTAGTCCGGGCCGTTGGGCAGCACGCTGACCAGCCGCGGGACCTTGCGGTTGATGCGCGTCCAGTGCTCGACGTCGGGAATGGTGCAGCCCGCCGCATGGGCAATGGCCGGAATATGCAGCAGCAGGTTGGTCGAGCCACCAAACGCGGCGTGGAGCACCATCGCGTTTTCGATGGCCTTATCGGTCAGGATATCGCGGGTGGTAATGCCGCGATTATCCAGCTCGCTCACCGCCCTTGCCGACTGGCGGGAGATCTCCAGCCACACGTCCTGCCCGGACGGGGCCAGCGCCGAATGCGGCAGCGCCATGCCCAGCGCCTCCGCCACCACCTGCGAGGTGCCGGCGGTGCCTAAAAACTGGCAGCCGCCGCCCGGCGACGCGCAGGCGCGGCAGCCGAGTTCCGCCGCTTCCTGCAGCGACAGCTCGTGGTTGGCGTAGCGCGCGCCGATGGTCTGTACCTTTCCGGCATCTTCGCCAAAGGTTGGCGGCAGCGTCGCCCCGCCGGGTACGAGGATCGTCGGCAGATTATGCATCGCCGCCAGGGCGATCATCGTCGCCGGTAGCCCCTTGTCGCAGGTGGCGACGCCGATCACCGCCCGCCGGGTTGGCAGGGAGCGGATCAGGCGGCGAAACACGATCGCCGCGTCGTTGCGGTACGGCAGGGAGTCGAACATCCCGTGGGTGCCCTGGGAGCGTCCGTCGCACGGATCGCTGACGAAGGCGGCGAAGGGAATGCCGCCGCTGCGGGTGATCTCCTTTGCCGCCGCCTGCATCTGCAGGCCAATTTCCCAGTGCCCGGTATGATAGCCCAGCGCGATCGGCCGACCGTCGCCGGCGCGAATGCCGCCCTGGGTGCCGACGATCAGCACCTCTTTGCCCGTCAGCTTATTGGCATCCCAGCCCATGCCGGCGTTCTGCGTCATGCCGAACAGGTTGCCGCTCGGCGACTCCATTAGCATCTGCGGCGTCAGCGGCAGTGCGCCCTGGGGGCCAGCGGCGTGGGTGGTGACCGCATAGAATGCATCGTCCTGCGGGGTGAAAATCTTGTCGATGGTCATCGTCTTTTCCCGTTTCAGCAGAGCTTGAGCCGTTGCAGCAGCGCTTTGAGCTGCGCCTTACCCGCCTCATTCAGCGGCGAGGCCGGCGGCAGCACGTGCGTTGACAGCGGCCGGCCGCACAGGACCGTCGCCTCTTTAATCACGTTCACGAACGGCGTATCGAGCTGGTAGACCTGCGGGATTTGCAGCAGCGTCTGATGATAGTGCGCCGCCTGCGCCAGGTCGCCGTCGCGGAAGGCCTGCAGCAGCTTAACCGACAGCTGCGGGGCAAAGTTAGCGCTGGCCGAGATCGCCCCGTCGCCGCCCAGCAGCAGCGTATTGAACAGGTGATCATCGTAGCCGCAGAGCACCGAGAAGTTCGGGTGCGCCGCCTTTACGGTCAGGATCATGCTGCGCAGATGGGCCACGGAGTCGATGGTGTCCTTGATGCCGACGATATTGCTGCGCGAATCCGCCAGGGTTTTGACCAGCGCTGGTGTCAGGTCCTGGCCGCTGAGCGCCGGGAAGTTATAGAGAATAACCGGCAGCGTCACGCAGTCCGCCACCTGCTGGTAGTAGCGGATCAGGTTCTGTTCCGACACTTTCCAGTAGTAGGGGTTAATCACCACAATGCCGTCAGCCCCTTCCGCCTGCGCGTGCTGGCTGAGCTCAACGGTCTCCCGCGCGTTGGTGCCGCCGGTGCCAATCAGAACCGGCACCCGCCGATCGACGTGGCCGATGGCGAATGCCGCAACCGCTTTACGCTCTTCGGTGCCGAGCTGCGAGAACTCCCCGCCGCTGCCGAGGAAGAACAGGCCGTCAACGCCCGCGGCGATAGTATCGTCAATAAGCGCCGCGAAGCCCGGCTTATCAAGCTGGCCGTCGGCGGTAAAGATGGTGGAAACAGGCGGAATAATCCCCGAGAACTGCACGGTCTGCTGCATGAGATCTCCTTGCTGATGCATTGCTCGACATTTTTGTTCTACATTATAGAACGGCGTTCGTTTATTTAGCGATCATACTATGCTGCCTGGAAAGGGAAGGTAAATGGGGTTGCGGACGTAAGTGCCGGTTTTTCAGGCTGGATCACATAATGCTGCAACGACGCTGATCTATAGCCCCGGTCAGCGCAGCAGAGGCGGAGAAAATCCTCAATACGTTGCTGAACCCTGCTTTCATCAAGCGTAATGCGGGCGGGAAAAATGTCGAAGATAGCGCGCGACGCCGGTGCGGGCTGCAGGAGCGCGGGGCTGCAGGAGAGCGGGCCCGCAGGCCCGTCTCCCCGCCAGACGCCGGGCCTGACGGGATTCGTTGGATTAACGCTGGCTTAGGCCTTATCCGCCTGGGATTCGGCCCACACCTTACGCGCGGCCCTGCGCTCTTCGCTGGTATCAAGTCGGTCCTGCAGATAGTGCTCAATCTGCTCGAGGCTGCGGTTGCGGGTTTCCGGCACGCATTTAATGACGAACAGCGCGCCAAACACGCCGATCCCGGCGAAGATAAAGAAGGTTCCGGAGAGGCCAATCCACGACAGCAGGATAGGGAAAAATAGCGAAATCATGAAGTTGGCGATCCACATCGAGAACACTGCCCCGCCCATAAAGATCCCGCGCAGGCGGGTGGGGAAGATCTCCGACAGCAGCAGCCAGGTCACCGGCGACAGCGCGCCCTGCTGGAAGCTGAGGAACAGCAGCATGCCCACCAGCACCATATAGGCCCGCAGCGCGTCCGGCTGGCCGTTGACGGTTTCCGGCAGCAAATAGCTCACCGCGCCGATAAACACCAGGCAGGCGGTACAGCCAAACTGGCCGATCATGGTCATCGTCCGACGGCCAATTTTACCCAGCATCCAGATGCCGACAAAGGTCATCAATACCGACACCACCCCGTTGGCAATGGTGGCAAACAGCGCGGCGTTATCGCTCATCCCCACCGACGTCAGCACCGTTGGCGCGTAGTACATAATGGTGTTTACGCCGGTAAGCTGCTGAATAACGGCAATACCGATACCAATCATAAACAGCTTAAACAGCCACGGAGTCATAATTTCGCGGAACCGCGGCTTGCCGAGACTGCGCTGCTCATCGAGCGTTTCGCTGATCTCCATCAGCTCCCACTCGACGTCCTCTTTGCGGCGAGTGCGCTCCAGAACCCGACGCGCTTCCGCCAGGCGCCCCTTCATCGCGTACCAGCGCGGCGAATCCGGCATAAACATCATGCCAAACCACAGCAGCACGGCGGGCAGCGTGGCGACCGCCAGCATCCAGCGCCAGGTACTCTCCCCGCCCCATACGGCGTGGAAGCCAGCGTTCGAGATATAGGCCAGCAGCTGGCCCGAGACAATCATCAGCTCCTGCAGCGTCACCAGCTGCCCGCGCTTGTTCGCCGGCGCCATTTCGGCGATATAGACCGGCACGGTTGCCGCCGCGCCGCCAACCGCCACGCCGAGCACCAGGCGAAAGAAAATCATCCAGTTAACGTCGGGCGCCAGCGCGGTACCAATGGCGCCAATGGCGAAGATAACCGCCAGCCAGAGGATGATTTTCTTTCTACCCGCCGCGCTGGCCATATAGCCGGAAAGCAGCGCGCCGAACGCGGCACCGAACAGCAGCGAGCTGGTCACCAGGCCGGTGGTGAACGGGGTGAGATGCAGCTCATTGCCCATAAACAGCAATGCGCCGGAGATAACGCCGGTATCGTAGCCGAACAGCAAACCGCCGAGCGTTGCTATCAGCGCAACGACTTTCACAAACGGCGTGGTCGGGGCGTCGCTATTCGGCCCCGAGGCCCTGTTGAGGGTGAGATATTGTTCCTTTGACATAAAAGACTCCAGTAACCTGCCTTGTAGGGGGAGATCCGCTCTGGTCTGAATGCAGAGGCGATGGCCTCACTGACGTGTTTATTTGATTCGCGCGCAGCGCCGGGAAAAAGCAGGCCACGCTGCTGCATGGCCTGAAGTGAAACAACGATTAAATTCCTGCCGTTTCGCGAATATATTTCCGCGCCTTCAGCGCATATTCGAAGGGGTTGGCCAGCGCCGGATCCTGCTCGGCTTCCACCACCATCCAGCCCTTGTAGCCAAAATCATCCAGCAGCTTAAATACCGGACGGAAATCGATCGCGCCGTCGCCGGGCACGGTAAAGGTGCCCTTCTTCACGCCATCGAGGAAGGAAAGCCCCTCGCGGCGCACCTGCTCAATCACCGCCGGGCGCACGTCCTTCAGGTGCACGTGGTTGATCCGCGGCAGATATTTTTTGAGGATCGCCAGCATCGGCTCCGCGCCGCCTTCGGAGTACCAGGCGTGGCCGGTGTCGTACAGCAGGAAGACGCCGTCATCCACCAGCGACATAAACTTATCGATCTCTGCCGTCGTTTGAACGCCGGTTCCCATGTGGTGGTGCAGGCAAACCTGCATCCCTTTTTCCGCGGCCAGACGCCCCAGGGTGTTGTAGCCCTCGGCAACCCGCTGCCACTCCTCTTCGCTAAAGCACGGCTTGGCGTCGGCCAGAATCGGCTTGTCCAACCCCTGGATACTGCCGCTCTGCTCGGAGCAGCCGATCACCTTCGCCCCCATCGCATGGAGGAAATTCATATGGTTAACGAATTCATCAATGGTTTTTTCGCGCTGCCCGTCGGCAAAAAAGGTGCTAAACCAGGCGTTGCAGATCTGGATGCCGCGGATCGCCAGCATCGGCTGCAGCACCGCCGGATCGCGGGGATATTTACTGCCGACTTCGCTGCCGCTAAAACCCGCCAGCGCCATTTCGCTGACGATCTGCTGGAAGGTGTTTTCGCCGCCCAGCTCCGGCATGTCGTCGTTAGTCCAGCCGATCGGGGCGATAGCGAGTTTGATATTATCTTTGTTCATTAGGTTGCTCCTGCCGCCGCGTCTTAACGACGCAGCAATTCACGTTCGATGAGTTCACGGGTTTCCACTGCCTGGTACTTCATCTTCTCCGGGTAGCCGAACAGGGAGGCGGCCACAATCGGCTCGCCGCCGACTTTGAACGTCCGTTCGGCAAATTTCATCTCGCGCAGCGTGCGGAACAGCGCGTTGAAATCTACATCCCCTTCGCCGACGCCCACGTGCTGGTGCACGGCGGCATCAACGCCCGGCGGGTTAACGATGTAACGGCAGTGCCTGGTATGGTTGCGGGTATCGGCGATCAGCACGTGGGAGAGATCGTCGCCGGCGTAGCGCAGCATCTTCTCCACGTCGCCTATCCCTTTGTCATAGAAGAAGGTGTGCGGCACGCTGTACACGTACTTCACGTTTTCACTGCGGAACGACTTCACGATATCGACGGTTTCGTTGTTCTCTTCGCAGAAGTCCCACGGATGGGCCTGGATCTCGACGCGAATACCTTCGCGCTCAAAGATCGGCAGCAGCTCCTCCATCGAGCGATAGAACATCTCTTCGCAAATTTCCGGCTGGTTAGGATCGCCCGAGAACTCGGTGTTGATCACCTGGACGCCCATCTCCACCGCGACTTCGATCAGCCGCTTCCAGTTTTTCACCGCCGCCTGGCGACGCGCTTCATCCGGACCCGACCAGCGATAGACGCAGATGAATGAAGAGAGCTCAACGCCGGTGTCGCGCAGCGCCTGCTTGTACTCGGCAATCACTTCGCGACCGGCACGCGGGTGCTTATAAAACGGGTTAATCTGCGGGTGCGGCGACTGCTCAATATAGCGGTAGCCCCACTCCGCTACCTGATGCACCATCCCGCTAATCCCGAGGTCTTTAATCACATCCACATCAAAGGCAATTTTCATCATCGAGTCCTGTTTGCAGAGGTTCCGCAGACGCAGCTGCGCTTAGCGCTGATAGAAAGCCGGGCACTCCGGCAGCGCGACCGCGACCGGCCCGGTGCTTTCCTGCGCCTGCAGGCAGGCGTCGGCGGCGACGGAGGCGGCATAGCCATCCCACGCCGACGGGCCCTGCAGCCTGCCGGCCTGCACGTCGTTGATAAAGGCCTGCAGCTCGACGTCGTAGGCTTTGATGAAGCGGTCTTTCCAGTCGGTGAGGATCGGGGTTGAGAGGTTCGCCGCCTTGCGCATCTGCACTGCCGAGGGTTCCGGCAGGCGCGCAATCCCGGTTTCGCCCACCACTTCGCACTGAATGTCGTAGCCGTACTGGCAGTTGACGAAAACTTCGACGTCGATCAGGGCGCCTTTTTTGGTTTCAAACGAGACGATCTGCGGATCTCTCAGCCGGGCGTGGGTGTGGGAAGTGGCGCGCGGGAAGCGAACCTGCACCGAGCGATAGTCGTCGTTCAGCAGCCAGCGCAGCACGTCCAGCTCGTGGATCAGGGTGTTGGTGATCGCCATATCGGTGGTGTAGTTCTCGCCGACGCTCTGGTTGCGGTGCGCGCACTTCAGCATCAGCGGCGCACCGATGTCGCCGTCATCAATCACTTTTTTCAGCGCCAGGTAGCCTTCATCGTACGGACGCATAAAGCCGACCTGCACCAGCCTACGGCCGGCTTTTATTTCGGCATCGACAATACGGCGGCAGCCTTCAGCGCTCATCGCCAGCGGCTTTTCGCAGAATACCGGCTTGCCGGCGGCAATCGCCGCGAGGGTGTACTCTTCGTGGGTCGGGTCCCATGAGGTCACCAGGATAGCGTCAACGTCGCTGGCGTTAATCACGTCGTGGCCGTCGGCGTAGACTTCGGCGTGAACGCCGGGCAGCGCAACCGCCGCCCGCGCGTTGTCGGCATTGATGTCCGAAACGGCCACCACCGTGGCCCCCTGTAATACCTGAGTGCAGCGACGGATATGCTCTTTACCAATGGCGCCTGCGCCGATAACGCCTAATCTGAGTGACATAATAGTGTTCTCCCGCGGTTCTGTAGGGTTCAGGGTAAGTGTTCTGTTTTAGTAATCCCGCGCCTCGGCGCGTTTTTCATTAATCTGCTCTGCGACTTTGCGGATCCGCTCGGACAGCGCCGTCTGGGCCACGCCGACGTTCCACCAGCTGCCGTACTTATGCACCATGGTTTTCGGCAGCACTTTAATATCAATCAGCGTGCTGACCGTTTCACGACGCGCGGCGTCCAGCGCCTGGCGCAGCTCATCAAGGGTGGTGACGCGCCAGGTTTTGCAGCCATAGCCCGCGGCGATGGTCGCGAAATCGACCGGCACCAGGCCGCCCTGCAGCCGCCCGCTCTCCGCCGAGCGGTAGCGGAACTCGGTGCCGAAGCTGTCCATACCGTGCTCGATCTGCAGGTTGTTAATACAGCCGTTGGCCATGTTGTCGAGCAGCACGATGTTGATCTTCGCGCGCTCCTGTAAAGAGGTGACCAGCTCGGAGTGCAGCATCATGAATGAACCATCGCCCACCAGCGAATAGACCTCGCTTTGCGGCTGCGCCAGCTTCACGCCCAGCGCGGCATTCACCTCGTAGCCCATACAGGAGTAGCCGTATTCAACGTGATAGGTGTTGGTCGCCCGGTTGCGCCAGACGCGCTGCAGATCGCCGGGCAGGCTGCCCGCCGCCGCCACGATCACCGCGTCGGAGGCCAGCGTTTCATTCAGCACACCCAGCACGCTGCACTGCGTTAAGGTTGAATCCGTGATCTGGCGGAATTCGCGGTACACCGCATCGCGATCCAGGCGGTCGTCAATTTCCGGGACGAAGGACTCTTCCTGCCATACCGCCTGATAGACGCGCTGTGTCTCTTTCAGCTGGCGGCTCTGGACGCTGTCGATCTGCGCTCCCCATTCAGCCTGCCAGGACTCGCCCGCCAGCGCGTCGTCCAGCGCGGTGAGCGCTTCGCGGGCATCGGCCAGCAGCGGGATCCCGTCCAGCTTCCAGGCGTCAAAGTTGCTGACGTTGACGTTAAGGAAGCGCACGCCGGGATGCTGGAAAAGCCATTTTGAGGCGGTGGTGAAATCGCTGAAGCGGGTGCCGATACCGATCACTAAGTCGGCCTCTTTTGCCAGCAGGTTGGCCGCCAGGCAGCCGGTTTCGCCCACCCCGCCAACGTTCAGCGGATGTGAGGAGACCACCGAGCCTTTCCCGGCCTGCGTTTCCGCAAAGGGGATACCGTAGCGTTCGGCAAAGCGGGACAGCGCCTCGCCGGCACCGGCGTACTTCACCCCGCCGCCGCAGATAATCAGCGGCTTGCGGCTGGCCTTAATCGCCGCCAGCGCATCCGCCAGCTGCGCGGCGCTGGCCGGGCGACGGTCGAGCCGATGCACGCGTCGGGCAAAGAAAGAGAGCGGATAATCCCAGGCTTCGCCCTGAACGTCCTGCGGCAGACAGAGGGTCACGGCGCCGGTCTCTGCCGGGTCGGTCAGGACGCGCATCGCGTTAATGCAGGCGCTCATCAGTTGCTCCGGGCGCGTAATACGGTCCCAGTATTTGCTCACCGCGCGAAACGCGTCGTTGGTGCTGATGCTCAGGTCATAGCTCTGTTCAACCTGCTGCAGGACGGGGTCGGGCTGACGGGTCGCAAACACGTCGCCGGGCAGCAGCAGCAGAGGAATACGGTTGGCGGTCGCGGTGGCCGCAGCGGTAATCATGTTGGCGGCGCCCGGCCCCACGGAGGAGGTGCAGGCGATGATCTGCCGGCGCAGAGACTGTCTGGCAAAGCCGGTCGCCGCGTGCGCCATCCCCTGCTCGTTACGCCCCTGGAATACCCGCATTTCGCCGCTGTCCTGCTCCAGCGCCTGGCCCAGCCCCAGCACGTTGCCGTGGCCGAAGATGGCAAAAATACCTTTGACGAATTTATGCTCTTCGCCATCGACTTCCAGATACTGGTTATCAAGAAACTTCACCAGCGCCTGCGCCAT
Organism: Klebsiella sp. 18074; assembly: GCF_902705905.1. Taxonomy (NCBI): domain Bacteria; kingdom Pseudomonadati; phylum Pseudomonadota; class Gammaproteobacteria; order Enterobacterales; family Enterobacteriaceae; genus Klebsiella; species Klebsiella sp. 18074. The sequence continues at coordinate 20,305 of NZ_CACSIS010000007.1, forward strand.
TGTCAGTCTCAGTTTGCCCATGTTGCACAATCCTTATTGTTCAGTATTTGTGTGTGGGTTAGCGCTTTTTCCCCTGCGGTGATACCGGAACAGGTCGAGGGAAATCGTTAACGGCCACTGGAATACTGTTGGATTATAGGCAAACATTTTTTTCATTAAACATAAATACAGAAAAAATATTTCATTTTGCGAGAAAGATCAAACTCTCGGCGCATTTCACTCGTTTCATCGACATCGGCGCGCAACCCGCCTCCCATTTCGCGCCGCGCCATATGCCAACATCCTTTTAAAAATCAGGTATAAAGATGTTTATTACTCACCCTTTTTCACGCAAGAGCAGCCGGTACCAGCAAACCTTTGTATAATGGCGCCCGGCGCCGCAGAGTGGTAGATCCCTCACACTTTTGGTTTTTTAATTTCGATCTAATTTGCAAATGAAATATTTATTTCTCAAACTAAGGGGAATCGTTCACTCTCAGGCTGTTTGTGGAGACCTCGTCGATATCGACCCTTCCGTACAGCAGACATGCAAAAGGAAACCGTAGCTATGAATGCAGCAGTAAAGCGGCTCGACGTCATCTGTATTGGCCGGGTGGCTGTCGACCTCTATGCCCAGCAGATTGGCGCAAGGCTGGAAGATGTCGCCAGTTTCTCTAAATATCTGGGCGGCTCCTCGGGCAACGTGGCCTTTGGCACCGCCATTCAGGGATTAAAATCGGCGATGCTTGCCCGCGTGGGTAATGAGCACAATGGCCGCTTTTTACGGGAAACGCTAAGCCGTGCCGGGGTCGATACCGAATACCTGATAACCGACCAGCAGCGCCTTACCGCGCTGGTGATGCTGGGGATTAAAGATCAGGAAACCTTCCCGCTTATTTTTTACCGCGACAACTGCGCCGATATGGCGCTGACGCCGGAAGATATTAAGGAAGAGTACATCGCCTCCTCCCGGGCGCTGGCGATCACCGGCACGCACCTTTCGCATGCCAACACCCGCGCAGCGGTGCTGAAAGCGCTGGAGTACGCCCGCCGCCACGGCCTGCGGACGGCGCTGGATATCGACTATCGCCCGGTTCTTTGGGGATTAACCTCGCCCGGCGATGGTGAAACGCGTTTCATTGCTTCCGGTTCCGTCACCCGTCAGCTGCAGGAAGTGCTACATCTGTTCGATTTAGTGGTCGGTACAGAAGAAGAGTTTCATATTGCCGGCGGCAGCACCGATACGCTGACGGCGCTGAAAAACGTCCGCCAAGCCACCAAAGCCACCCTGGTGTGCAAGCGCGGTCCGATGGGCTGCGTGGTGCTGGAAGGCGAGATCCCCAACAGCTGGGACAGCGTGCCGCTGCAGCAGGGCGTGCGGGTGGAGGTACTCAACGTACTGGGCGCCGGCGATGCCTTTATGTCCGGCCTGCTGCGCGGCTGGCTGAACGACGAGGGCTGGGAGCAGGCCTGCCGCTACGCTAACGCCTGCGGGGCGCTGGTGGTCTCACGCCACGGCTGCGCGCCGGCGATGCCGACGAAGGTGGAGCTGGATGACTATCTGCTGCGCGCGGAATCGGTCCCGCGCCCGGATCTCGACGCTCGTCTGAACCATCTCCATCGGGTGACCAGCCGCCGCCAGCAGTGGCCTGAGCTGTGCATCTTCGCCTTTGACCACCGCAAGCAGCTGGCGGATCTGGTGCAGGAAACCGGTCGCGATACGGCCTGCATCCCGCAGCTCAAGCTGCTGCTGCTGGCCGCAGCCGAAGCGGCGGCGCAGGAGGCCGGGCTCGATCAGCGCAGCGGTATTCTCGCCGATGGCACCTACGGCCAGCGCGCGCTGAACGCCATTACCGGCAAAGGCTGGTGGATCGGGCGGCCAATCGAGCTGCCGGGCTCCCGCCCGCTGCGTCTTGAGCACGGCAATATCGGCTCTCAGCTGATCGACTGGCCGCTGGAACAGGTGGTTAAGTGCCTGGTCTTCTATCATCCGGCCGACCCGGCGGCGCTGCGCGCCGAGCAGGATGCGCTGCTGCTGGAGGTCTGGCAGGCCTGCAATAAGTCCGGGCACGAGCTGCTGCTGGAAGTGATCCTGCCGGAAAACGGTCCGGATAAGGACGAGCGCCACTATTACGCCATGCTGGAACATTTTTACCGGCTCGGTATCCAGCCCGACTGGTGGAAGCTGCCGCCGCTCTCCAGCGCAAACTGGGAGAAGATCGCCGCGCTGATCGAACGCGAAGATAGCCTGTGCCGCGGGATCCTGATCCTTGGCCTCGACGCATCCCCCGATCGCCTGCGCGCCGGATTCGCCGAAGCCGCGAACCACCCTATCATCAAAGGCTTTGCTGTCGGGCGCACCATCTTTGGTCAGCCTTCGCGCCGCTGGATGCAGGGCGAGCTTAGCGATGAGGCGCTGATCGATGAGGTGAAACGCAACTACCTGGCGCTTATCGGCTACTGGCGCGAAGCCCGCGGCTAATCCTGTTCAGCCCGCATCTTCCCCCTCCGGTGCGGGCTTTTTCGCTTTCTTCGTGAAATGAATCGCGTATTTCATCGCAAAAAATGAAAAATTCTCTTCATTTGGTACACTGGAAATTATATTTCTTTCATTTCATCAGAGCGCAATTTATGGCCAATAATCCAACCCAACTTACCATCCTGCAGGATGAGATCAGACGTCGCTACGAGACGTTAAGCAAACGCTTAAAACAGGTAGCGCGCTATATTCTGGATAACAGCAATAGCGTGGCTTTCGATACCGTAGCCTCTATCGCCCAGCAGGCCGACGTTCCGCCATCCACCCTGATTCGTTTCGCTAATGCTTTTGGCTTCAGCGGCTTTAACGAAATGAAGCAGATGTTCAGACAGCATCTGATGGAAGAGACCGCCAACTATACCGAGCGCGCGCGTCTGTTCCGCCAGACCACCAGCGATGAGAGCTCGCCGCCGGAAACGCCGACCGAAATTCTCAATATGTTTACCATGGTCAACACCCAGGCGCTGCAGCAGCTTGCCATGCAGACCTCGGGCGACGATCTTGAGCGCGCGGTAGCCCTGCTGGCGGAAGCGGAGAATATCTACGTTATCGGCCTGCGCCGCTCGTTTAGCGTCGCCTCCTATCTGACCTACGCCCTGCGCCACCTTGACCGCAAGGCCTTCCTGATCGACGGGCTCGGCGGCATGTTTACCGAGCAGCTGAGCCTGGTCGGCCCGAAAGACGTGGTGGTGGCGGTCAGCTTCTCGCCTTACGCCCGCGAGGTAGTTGAGCTGGTTGAGCTCGGCGCTCAGCGCAAAGCGCGGCAGATTGCCATCACCGACAGCCAGGTTAGTCCGCTCGCGGCCTTCAGCGACGTCTGCTTCGTGGTGCGCGAGGCCCAGGTTGACGGCTTCCGCTCGCAGGTGGCTTCGCTCTGTCTCGCCCAGACGCTGGCGGTTTCGCTGGCCCTCAACAGCAGCAAAGATCAGCAGGCCCAGCAGCAGGCCTGAGGCACCGCCTCCCCGGAGGCGGCGCGCTCGCCCGTCCGGGCGACCACGACCAAACGTTCTCTCTTCTCCCTGGATGGCGGCGTCAGCGCCTTATCCGGGCTAGCGCTGCACGCCTTGTCATCCCGACCGGCCTACCGACATTGTGCACATTCGCCCCACCCGCCCCGACGGCCCGTTGTCGGACTGGTCGCGCGGTCGGGAACGCTCAGGCAACAAAAAAAGGCCGGTTAGCAAATCTAACCGGCCCTGCGTCGCGTTCATGGCGTATCAGTCGTGGCGAGGATAGTCGGGGCTATTGATCCACGCGTGATCCTCTTCCCAGCTAAACAGCCACCGGCGATCCGGCCCGGCCATCACGTTCAGATAGTAGCTGTCATAGCCGGCAATCGCCGCCACCGGATGATAGCCGCGCGGCACCATCACCACGTCGTGGTTGTAGGGCGCCATGCAGGCGTCCAGGCTGCGGTCATCGGTATAGACGCGCTGGAAGGCAAAGCCCTGCGGCGGGTCGAAGCGGTGATAGTAGGTCTCCTCCAGCTGGGTCTCGCGGCCCGGCAGCGCGGTATCGTGCTTGTGCGACGGCCACGAGCTGGTGGCCCCCTCATCGGTGTAGACCTCAACCACCAGCAGGCAGTCAGCCTGCGCGCTGTCCGGCAGAATATTGTGCACCCGGCGCTGGTTGCGCCCTTTGCCGCGATGCTCAACGCCAACGTCCTGCGGGCGAATCACCCGCGCGGGGAAGCTCCCCTTACCCGGCGCGCTGCAGACCGCCAGCTCGAGATCGGAATCGGCGGTAACCTCGACTTTATCCTGCGGCGGCACGTAGACCGACCACGGCGGCGTGCGCTCAAACGGCGACATCCGCTGCCCGAGGTCCGGGAAGTCGGCCTTCGTCGTTTTGACCGAAGCCAGCCCGGCGACCAGCACCAGGCACAGCTCGCGTTCGCCGCTTTCCAGCGTCACGCTTTGCCCTTTTTTCAGCATCCAGACGTCAAAGCCGATGTAGCGCCAGCCGGCGCTTTGCGGCGTAATGTGCTGGATCTGTCCCTCTTTTTGCGATTTAGCCAGTAACGACATGGCGCTCTCCTTCGCCGATTAGCCTAACGTCGGCATGCTGAATTCAGATACGGTTTGCTGCCCTGCCGGCCAGCGGACGGTGGCGGTTTTCATGCGCGTGTAGAAACGCACGCCGTCCGGCCCGTGGACGTTCAGAGCGCCGAAGACGGAGCGCTTCCAGCCGCCAAAGCTGTGGAACGCCATCGGTACCGGCACCGGCACGTTGACCCCGACCATCCCGGCCTGCACGTCATGGACGAATTCACGCGCGGTATGACCGCTGCTGGTGAAGACGGCGCTGCCGTTGCCAAACTCGTGGCTGTTCACCAGTTCCAGCGCGCTGTGATAGTCGGCGACGCGCACAATCCCCAGCACCGGCCCAAAAATCTCTTCCCGCCAGATGGTCATCTCCGGCGTCACGTTATCAAACAGCGTCCCGCCAACATAGTAACCTTCATCGTAACCCGGCACCCGCGGCTTACGGCCGTCGACTACCAGCGTCGCGCCTTCGCTGACGCCCTTATCAATATAGCCCAGCACTTTTTTCTGATGGCTGTCGGAAACCACCGGGCCCATTTCGTTCTCTTCTTTGCCGCGCATGCAGCCAGGGCCGACCTTCAGCGCCTGCACCAGCGGCTGCAGGCGGGCAATCAGCTTGTCCGCGGTTTCATCGCCGACGGCAACCACCACCGGCAGCGCCATGCAGCGTTCTCCCGCCGACCCAAACGCGCCGCCCATAATCGCGTTCACCGTGGCATCGAGGTCCGCATCCGGCATTACGATCGCATGGTTTTTCGCCGCACCGAAGGCCTGCACGCGCTTCCCATGAGCGCTGGCGGTTTTGTAGATATACTCCGCCACGCCGGAGGAGCCGACAAAGCTGACCGCCGCAATGCGCGGGTCGGTGTAGAGCTGCTCGGCATCTTCGTTGCTGCAGTGAATCACATTGAAGACGCCATCCGGCAGGCCCGCCTCTTTAAGCAGCTCCGCAAGACGTACCGCCGCGGTAGGCGCCAGCGCAGGAGGCTTGAGGATGAAGCTGTTACCGCAGGCCAGCGCCAGCGGGAACATCCACATCGGCACCATTGCCGGGAAGTTAAACGGTGTAATCCCCGCCACCACGCCCAGCGGCTGCATCAGGGAGTAGCTGTCGACGCCGGTACCGACGTCGGATGAATACTCGCCTTTGATCAGGTGCGGGATCCCGCAGGCAAACTCAACCACTTCCAGGCCGCGGGTCAGCTCGCCCAGCGCATCCGACCACACCTTACCGTGCTCGCTAACGATGATCCCCGCCAGCTCTTCAGCATGTTGTTCCAGCAGCATTTTAAAGTTGAACAGCACCCGGGCGCGGCGCAGCGGCGTAGTACGCGACCAGCCTTCAAACGCGTCGCGCGCGACCTGAATGGCGTCAGAGACCTCCTGGGCGGTGGAGAGCGTGACTTCGCGCACCACTTTGCCCGTCGCCGGATCAAACACCGGCATCGTTTCATTGCTGCTGCTGGTAACGGTCTGCCCGCCAATAAAGTTTCCTGTGATCGTCATGTTCTCGCCTCATGGTGTGGAAGGCCAACGCTGTGGCCCATCTCCGATTTTGCTGTGCTATAACCGTAGTAAAATGAAACTTATATTTCAACATTGATATAAAATGAAATTCTAATTTGGTGATGATGGTCGCAATTTAAAGCAATAATACTTCTGTTACTGCAAGAAAGTGCGGTTGCATGGAACAGACGCTGCGGCGCTTCGGCCCGACGCGCATCGTCCCTTTTGCGCACGCTATTTTGCGAGGCGGCTCAAATAACCACCATTTCACTCATTGCCATTTTTGGAATAAACGTTTTGACTAGAGAGTAATCGAACGAAGCCACTTCATCCTGTTCCCGGAGAGTAAAATGACCATTGCCCTGCACCGCTTCTGCATTAATCGCAAGATCGCCCCTTTGCTGAATATCGAGTCCTTCTTTCGCCTGGTGAACAGCCTCGGGCTGAACAAGGTCGAGCTGCGCAACGATCTCCCCGGCGGAAAGGTGACCGACGATCTCAGCGCCCGCCAGGTGCGCGAACTGGCCGAGCGCTACCATATTGAGATTCTGACCATCAATGCGGTTTATCCCTTCAACTGCCGTACGCCGGAGGTGCGCGGCCTGACCGAATCCCTGCTGAAGGAGGCGCAGGCCGTTGGCGCGAAGTCACTGGTGCTCTGCCCGCTCAACGACGGCAGCGCGGTCTCCACCGACGAGACGCTGAGCGCGCTTCGCGAGCTGGCGCCACTGTTCTCTTTTTACGGCATCCACGGGCTGGTTGAGCCGCTAGGCTTTCCGCAAAGCTCGCTGCGCTCGGCGGCGCAGGCGCAAACGCTTATTCACGATGCCCGCGTGCCGTTTAAGCTGCTGATCGATACCTTCCACCACCATCTCTACCCGCAGGCGGATGAGGAGTTTAGCCAGCTGGAGATCGACGCTATCGGCCTGGTCCATCTCTCCGGCGTCGAGGATACCCGCCCGCGCGAGGAGCTCACCGACGATGAGCGCATCATGCTGACCCCGCGCGACAGGCTGCAAACCTGCGAGCAGGTCAAAAACCTTGAGGCGCGCGGCTATCAGGGCGTTTACGCCTTCGAGCCGTTTGCGCCGGAGCTGGCAAACTGGCGTGAAGACGATATCCGTCGTGAGGTAGAGCAGAGCATCGCGCTGATCCAGCAGCACTGCGCCTGAAGAAAATAAACGTCGACTCCGCCCTAAAGTGGCGATTCCCTGCGTCTTTTTGCGGCCAGGTTGCCTATAATCGACGCAGGATAAATGGAGGAATCGACCATGAGCTCACCCCTGCTGATTGCGCGTACGCTAGAAAAACAGCTGTATCTACTCCCCGGAATGGCCAACCGTCACGGCCTGATCACCGGGGCTACCGGGACCGGTAAAACCGTCACGCTGCAGAAGCTGGCGGAGTCCTTTTCCGAAATCGGCGTGCCGGTATTTATGGCTGACGTGAAGGGTGATCTCACCGGTATCGCCGAGGCGGGCCAGAGCAGCGAAAAGCTGCAGGCGCGGCTGGAAAAAATCGGCGTCACCGACTGGCAGCCACACGCTAATCCAGTAGTCGTGTGGGATATTTTCGGCGAGAAAGGCCACCCGCTTCGCGCCACGGTTTCCGACCTCGGCCCGCTGCTGCTGGCGCGCCTGCTGAACCTCAACGAGGTCCAGTCCGGGGTGCTGAATATCATTTTCCGCATCGCCGACGACCGCGGCCTGCTGCTGCTCGACTTTAAAGATCTGCGCGCCATTACCCAGTACATCGGCGATAACGCGAAAAGCTTCCAGAACCAGTACGGCAACATCAGCGGCGCCTCGGTGGGAGCTATCCAGCGCGGCCTGCTGACGCTTGAGCAGCAGGGTGCGGAGCACTTCTTCGGCGAGCCGATGCTGGATATCGCGGACTGGATGCGCGTTGATGCCAGCGGTAAAGGGGTGATTAATATCCTCAGCGCCGAAAAGCTGTATCAGATGCCGAAGCTGTACGCGGCCAGCCTGCTGTGGATGCTCTCGGAGCTCTACGAGCGCCTGCCGGAAGCCGGCGATCTGGACAAACCGAAGCTGGTCTTTTTCTTCGACGAGGCACACCTGCTGTTTAACGATGCGCCGCAGGTTTTACTCGATAAAATCGAACAGGTTATCCGCCTTATTCGCTCCAAGGCCGTGGGGGTTTACTTCGTTTCGCAAAACCCGGCGGATATCCCCGACGCGGTGCTCGGCCAGTTGGGCAACCGGGTGCAGCACGCCCTGCGCGCCTTCACGCCGAAGGATCAGAAGGCGGTAAAAACGGCGGCGCAAACCATGCGCGCCAATCCGGCATTCAGTACCGAACAAGCTATTCAGGAGCTGGGCACCGGCGAAGCGCTGGTTTCCTTCCTCGACGAAAAAGGCAGCCCGTCGGTGGTAGAGCGGGTGATGGTTATCGCCCCCTGCTCGCGGATGGGGCCAGTCACGGACGACGAGCGTAACGGGCTGATTAACCACTCCGCGCTGTACGGAAAATACGAGGAGGAGGTCGATCGCGAGTCGGCGTTTGAAATGCTGCAAAAAGGGGTACAGGCCACCACCGAGCAGCAGGATGCGCCGCCGGCCAAAGGCCAGCAGAGCAGCGCCGACGACGGCCTGCTCGGCGGCCTGAAGGATATTCTGTTTGGAACCACCGGCCCGCGCGGCGGCAAGCGCGACGGTATTGTGCAAACGGCAGCGAAAAGTGCCACGCGGCAAATCACCAATCAGATTGTGCGTGGCATGCTCGGCAGTTTACTGGGCGGCAGACGGCGCTAGTCAGACGCACACCTCTGCCGGGGCGATAAGGGTGCCCTTTTCGCCCCGCAGGATGGCTGGCGCATCGCGCAGCGCGCCGATGTACGCCGGGTGACCTGTCATCTCAACAAACTGGATCGCGGCTTCCGCTTTCGGCCCCATTGCACCATCCGGCACGGCCAGCGGCCGAATATCGTCCACGGTGGCCGTGCGTAATGCGCGCGCCTTCGGGGTACCCCAGTCAAGATAAACGGCGTCAGCCTCGGTGAGGATCAGCAGCGCTTCTGCCTGCAGCGACTGAGCCAAAACCGACGCCGCCAGATCTTTATCCACCACCGCCTCCATGCCCTGATAACTGCCGTTTTCCTCCACCACCGGCGTGCCGCCGCCGCCCGCACAAATCACCACGTTGCCGTCGGCCAGCAGCTGACTAATGGCCTGCCGCTCAAGGATTTTTTGTGGTCTTGGCGACGGCACTACCCGGCGAACATAGTCGCCGTCCTTTTTCATCTGCCAGCCATAGCGGGCCTCCAGCGCACTCTGTTCCTCCGGAGCCCACACCGGACCGATATATTTCCCGGGCTGGCGAAACGCCGGGTCGGCGGCATCCACTTCCACTCGGGTCAACAGGGTGACGACCGGTGGGATCCCGGCCCGACTGCCCAGCACCTGAGCAATCATGTAGCCCAGCATCCCCTGGGTCTCGGCCACCAGCACATCCAGCGGCCACGCCGGGCAGTCGCTGTAGGCCTGATTTTGCAATGCCAGCAGCCCCACCTGCGGGCCATTACCGTGCACAATCACCACCTGATACTCCTGGCTTAGACTGGCCACCACATCGGCAATTTGCGCAATATTACGGTACTGATTTTCGGCGCTTAACGCTTCACCGCGTGCCAGCAGAGCATTCCCACCCAGCGCAATGACGATGGTCTTTTTCATGTTATTCTCCGGTTAATAATATAGCCTAAAAACATAACGGAACAATCATCATAAAATGTGAGCAATATCATTATTGGCCGACTCAAAAGAACAATTTAAAAATTAAACATAAGTCCACCATAGTTATTAAATTAATTCTAACAATGGTTTCTTTTAAATATTTTTAATAATCCAGACGGTGTGAAGAAAAAAAATCTCACAATCAGGCGAGTGTGATCTGCCTCACCAGAATACCCCTATTTCTACTGTAGGTTTAGCCGCAGAACACCCGCCGGGACTGGCGGAGGCAATATTATCTACAGGAGACAAACCATGTCTGCACAACTCAACGATGCGGTGGCCCCGCACAAAAGAGGGATCCCCGCCTGGTGGGTGACCATCTTTTTATTCTGGCTCGGCTGGATATTTATGTATGCCGATCGCACGGTATTAAACCCGGTAATGGGGGAACTGGAAAAAGAATTTGGTTTATCAGGCACCCAGCTTGGATTAATGAATTCGGTCTTTTATTTCTCTTACGCTTTATTACAGGTTCCGGCCGGGATCCTCGGAGATAAAATAGGCAAGAAAAAAGTCCTTATTCCTGGATTTTTACTGTTCGGGGCCTTTACCGCCGTCACCGGCTGGGCCAAAAGCTGGAGCACGCTGCTGTTCGCCAGGGTCGTCACCGGCGCTGGCGAAGGCACCTACTACGGCCCGCAGTATGGCCTCTCCTCAGAGCAAATCCCCAAAAAATACCGTTCGCTCGGCAGCGCCATCATCAACAGCGGCATGGCTTTTGGTATTGCGCTGGGGCTGATGGCCTCCAGCTGGCTGGTGTATGACCAGGGCTACAGCTGGCGTACGCCGTTCTTTGTCATGTCGATCCCTACTCTGCTGACCGGGCTGGCTATCTGGCTGTTTGTCAAAGAGAAAAAACGCCAGCCCGTCGAGGAAGGCGGGATGGCGAAACCGAAAAGCAAATTCACCGATTTGTTCAAAAATCGCAATCTGCTGCTGGTCTATCTGATGGTGTTTTGCAGCCTGTTTGGTTTCTTCGTGATCCTCACCTGGCTGCCCTATTACCTGCAAAGCGAGCGCGGCATTGCGGGGAGCGAAACCGGCTTTATCACCTCACTGGTCGCCTGGATCTCAATCCCTGGCGCGCTGCTCTTCTCCTCGCTCTCCGACCGTCTGGGTAAACGTAAGCCGCTGATTCTGGTGCTGGTGCCGGTGGCTATTCTCAGCATGCTCTCCATTATCTGGATGCCGAACATGACCGGGGTGATCGTCGCCCTGTGCGTTTACGGCCTGGTCGGCAAGCTGGCGCTGGATCCGGTTCTGGTGGCGCTGGTCGCCGACAGCGTCGATGAGAACAACTACAGCTCCGCCTTCGGTCTGTTCAACTTTATCGGTATGAGTTCCTCCATTCTGGCTCCGGTGATTGCCGGTGCCGCTCGCGATATGACCGGCAGCCTTGCCTCCAGCTTCTACGTCTCCGCGGCGTTACTGGTCGTGGGTCTGGTCGGCATGCTGTTCCTGAAAGAGAAGAAATAACCCGAGGTCTGTGATGATTTACGCATTCGTAAAAAAAGGTAGTTTTCAGGACTCCGTCAGCCTGATGCTCATCTCCCGTAAGCTGAGCGCCATTGACGATGTCGAAGAAGTCTCGGTGATGATGGGCACCCCCGCTAACAAAGCGCTGCTGGAGTCGACGGGCTTCTGGCATGAAGAGTTTGCCCAGGCAACGCCGAACGATATCTGCGCGGCAATCCGCACCCGTCAGCCGGTCGCCGATATTCTCACCCTGATCCAGCAGCGGCTGGACGCCGAACTGAACGCCATTGCCCAGGGGCAGAGCAGCGGCCTGCGTCTGCAAAAGGCGCGCCGCTGGGAGAGCGCCTGCGCGAAACTGCCGGAGGCAAACCTGGTACTGATCTCCGTCGCCGGGGAGTACGCGGCGGGCGTGGCCCGTCAGGGGCTGGAGAGCGGTAAAAATGTGATGCTGTTCTCTGACAACGTGCCGCTGGAGCAGGAACGGGCCCTGAAACAGTACGCCCGCGAGCGCGGTCTGCTGGTAATGGGGCCGGACTGCGGCACTGCCGCCATCGCCGGAGCGCCGCTGGCCTTCGCCAACATTCTGCCTGCGGGCTGCATCGGGGTGATTGGCGCTTCGGGCACTGGCATCCAGGAGCTGACCTCCCAGGTAGCGCTGCTCGGCCAGGGCGTTACTCACGCGATGGGTTTAGGGGGACGCGATCTGAGTCAGCAGATCGGCGGCCTCAGTGCCCTGACGGCGCTGGAGATGCTGGCGGCAGACGAGCAAAGCAAAGTGATCGCTTTCGTCTCCAAGCCCCCTGCGGAATCGGTCAGGCAGACCATTATCCACGCCATGAAAAAGCTGTCTAAGCCCGTCGTCGCCTTGTTTCTCAGCAGTAAACCCGCCCGGGGGCAGGAGGGCAATATCTGGTTCGCCAGCTCACTGGCTGAAGCCGCGCGTCTGGCCGCCATGCTGGCGAGCGTCGAGCAGATAGCCGCTTCACAAGTACCACAAAGCGGTAAGCAGATCCTTGGCCTGTATGCAGGCGGTACGCTCGCCGCGGAGGCAGCCATGCTCCTGGCGGAGCATCTGGGGGTAGAAACCGATGCTCATCACCCAGCCGGCGTGATGCTGGAAGCCCAGGGTCATCGCCTGGTCGATCTTGGCGATGACGCCTGGACGGTGGGACGCCCGCACCCAATGATCGACCCAACCACCCGTTCTCTGGAGATCGAGAAACTCAGCCAGCAGCCGGAAACCGGGGTGCTGCTGGTAGACATCGTGCTCGGCTATGGCGCCTGTGACGATCCGGCGGGCGCGCTGCTGGAGGCTATTAACACCGTCCGCAGCGCGCGTGGCCCTGAGCAACCGCTGACGGTTATCGCCACCGTCACCGGCACCGAACAGGATCCCCAGCCTCGCTCCCAACAAATCGACGCCCTGCTCAACGGCGACGTCATCGTGATGAACACCTTGCAGGAGGCGGTGCTGCTGGCGCATTACCTGGTGGCTCCCCGTCAACACCCGACTCCTGTCGCTCCCCCGGCGCTGCTCAACGGCGTGCAGGTGATCAACGTTGGCCTGCGAAGCTTTGCCCGTGATTTGCAGCAGGCAGGTTGCCCGGTGGTGCATTTCCAGTGGGCACCGATAGCCGGCGGCAATCCACATCTGGCGGCCCTGCTTAAGCAAATGAACTTTTGACTCTATTTTTGTAAGAGGTAGCTATGTACACCAGCATTAATGAAGCAAACGACGCGGTGATCGCCCGTATCAAAGCCGCCCGCCCGCACTGGCTCGACGTTAAACCCGCTGCCAGCGTTATCTCTGAACTGCGTGAAGGCCGCGTGCTGCTGCATGCCGGGCCGCCAATCCGCTGGCAGGAGATGACCGGCCCGATGCGCGGGGCCTGTCTCGGGGCCTGTCTGTTTGAAGGCTGGGCTGATGATGAAGCCCATGCTTTGCAGCTGCTGGAGCAAGGAGAGGTCGCCTTTATCCCCTGTCATCACGTCCGGGCAGTGGGTCCGATGGGCGGCATTACCTCCGCCAGCATGCCGGTAATTGTTGTGCGCGATGCGGTGCACGGCAATGAAGCCTATTGCAACCTCAACGAAGGGATCGGCAAAGTGATGCGCTTTGGTGCTTACGGCCCTGACGTGCAAACCCGTCTGCGCTGGATGCGCGATACCCTCGCCCCGGTACTCAGCGAAGCGCTAAGCACCTTTGAAGAGGGCCTCGACCTGTCGGCGCTGATGGCACAGGCCATCACCATGGGCGACGAATTCCACCAGCGCAACATCGCCGCCTCGGCGCTGCTGATGCGTACCCTTGCCCCGCGCATCGCCGGACAGGAACGAGATAAAACGCAGACCGGTGAAGTGCTGGAGTTCCTCAGCGTCACCGATCAGTTCTTCCTCAACCTGGCAATGGCCTACTGTAAAGCCACCATGGATGCCGCCGCAGAAATTAAAGCAGGCTCGGTGGTCACCGCCATGACCCGCAACGGCCAGATGTTCGGCATCCGAGTCAGCGGCCTCGGCGACCGCTGGTTTACCGCGCCGGTGAATACCCCTCAGGGGCTGTTCTTTACCGGCTACAGCCAGACAGATGCCAACCCGGACATCGGCGACAGCGCAATAACGGAAACCTACGGCATCGGCGGCGCGGCGATGATAGCTGCCCCAGGCGTTACCCGCTTCGTTGGTGCAGGCGGGATGGAGGCGGCCCAGGAAACATCAGAGGAGATGGGCGAGATTTATCTTCAGCATAACCCGCTGCTGCAGATCCCGTCGTGGAACTTCCAGGGGGCCTGCCTGGGGCTCGATATTCGTCGGGTCGTGGAAACCGGCATCACGCCAATCATTAATACCGGCATTGCCCACAAGGAGGCCGGGATTGGTCAGGTGGGTGCCGGAACCGTCCGCGCCCCGTTGGCCTGCTTCGAGCAGGCGCTGGAAGCGCTGGCCCAGGCGATGAATATCCCGGCAGCCTGATATGATCCTGACGCCGCTTGCCTCTGGCTGCAGCCATCCGCTCCCGGACGGCGAGTGGCGTTGTCATAGCCTGTTTAGCCAGGCCATTAATATGCAGCATGAGGATGGCACGCTGTTGACCCTGCTGCGCGGCGGAACAAGCCTGCCACCCATGGGCTGGTTGCTGCGCTGTCAGGAGTATGATTATCTGCGCAGCATCCTCTCTCCTGGCACCGTGCTCACCCTGTTTGCAGGCGGTTTACACTGGCGGGCGCTGCGATTGCGCGCTCCTCGTCGACATGTCACGCCCTCACTCCCTACTCATCCCTTACAGCCACTGGCGGCTTTTTTATCAGCTTATCCTCAGAAGACCGGGCTTTGCGGCAGCCTCTCAGCGGCGGTGCACCGTGCGGATGCGCCACAGCAGCACCTGTTCAGGCTGCTGGACAACGGCTTTGCCGATGCAGAAACGCTAATCGGACTCGGCCCCGGCCTGACCCCCTCCATGGACGATATGCTGGTCGGTGCGCTGGCCGTTCTGTACTGTGCCGCGCCAGTTCGCGAGTTGCCTCGCAAAATCAAGCAATTCCCCCCGGCCCGGACGCTGCAACAGCTGACAACTACGGTAAGCGCTTGTTATCTTCTGCACGCCAGTCAAGGGCGCTTTTCGACCACGCTTATCCATCTCTTGCGTCACCTGGCTGTCGGTGCTCATAGCACAAGGACTCACCACGCCATTCGTCACCTGCTGGCACACGGACACACCTCTGGCGCAGACACTCTGCTGGGAGTGCATGTTGCGCAGCAATGTCTGGTAACGCATGTATCACGGGGACACTGTAATGATGGACCATGAAACGATCCGCACCTTTATACGCGTGGCGGAAACCCGGAGTTTTTCCCGTGCCGCCGAGAGCCTGTTCAAAACCCCGGCCGCCATCAGCTACCGCATCAAAATGCTGGAAGAATCCTTGGGTACACCGCTGTTTCTGCGAACCACACGCTCGGTCAGTCTGACCCCCGCCGGTACCCATCTGCTTGAGCGCTGCCTGCAGTGGCTAAGCTGGCTGGAGGCGATGCCCGATGAGCTAAGCCAAGTCAATGACGGCGTCGAACGTCAGGTGAATCTGGTTATCAACAATCTGCTGTACGACAACCTCGCCGTGGCCCTGCTGCTCAGCCATCTGCATCAGCGATTCCCGTTTACCCAGTTTCAGGTCTCCCGCCAGGTCTATATGGGGGTCTGGGATGCCATGCTGTATGGCGACTACCACCTGGCGATTGGCGTCACCGGTTCGGAATCGCTCTCCAACTCAATTAATCTGTTGCCGCTCGGGGAAATCAGCTGGGTCTTTGTGGTGGCACCGCATCACCCGCTGGCGGCCGTCGAAGGGGTGATTAACGATGCACCGCTGCGCGCTTTCCCGGCTATCAACATCGAAGATACCTCCCGCAATCTCACCAAGCGCGTGGCCTGGCTGCTCTCCGGACAGAAGGAAATAAAAGTCCCGGACATGCAGACTAAATTACAGTGCCATATTACCGGGGTGGGGGTCGGTTTTCTGCCGCGCAATGTCTGTCAGCCATGGCTTGATAACGGCAGTCTGATAGCCAAAGAGGTGGAGAATCGTCGGCAGCCTTCACCGCTGTCGCTGGCATGGAGTAAAGAACGAGACGGTAAGGCGGTGAGTGAGATAGTGACGCTGTTCCGTCATCAGGAAAGCTGCGTGAAAGGTTTTTTAAACAATATTGACAGGCCGCCCGCGCTGTAACGACTCCTCCCGACGGGAGGAGCCGCAAGTCGTTTACGCCTTACGCATCATCAGCCAGAGGCTTATCAGGAAGAAGCTGGCGCTCGGCAGCAGCGCGCCGATGATCGGCGGAATGCCGTAGACCAGGGTCAGCGGGCCGAAAATCTGGTCCAGAACGTAGAAGATAAAGCCGAAGCTAATCCCCGTCACTACCCTCACGCCCATCGCCACGCTGCGCAGCGGACCAAAGATAAACGACAGCGCCATCAGCATCATCACCGCCACCGACAGCGGCTGGAAGATCTTGCTCCACATATTGAGCTGGTAGCGGCCCGGATCCTGACCGCTGGACTTCAGATAGGTGACGTAGTTGTGCAGGCCGCTAATCGACAGCGCGTCGGGATCCAGCGCCACTACGCCCAGCTTGTCCGGCGTCAGTTTGGTATTCCAGGTGCCGCTGACCATCTGCGAGCCGGTAATCTGTTTCGGGTCGGTGAGATTGGACTCATCAACCTGCGACAGTCGCCAGACCTTATTCTCGCTATCGAATTTCGCCGACGCGGCGTAGCGGACCGACTGCAGGCGACGCGCCTCGTTGAAGGCGTAAATGCTCACGCCGCCCAGCTCGTCGTTACCTTTAACCCGTTCGATATAGACAAAGTTGTGGCCGTCTTTCGCCCACAGGCCCTGCTGAGTGGAAAGCAGCGAGCCGCCGTACATCTGCTGAGCGCGGTAGTTACGCGCCATCTGCTCGCCCTGCGGCGCAATCCATTCCCCCATCGCCATCGTCAGCAGAACCAGCGGGATAGCGGTTTTCATTACCGCCAGTGCCACCTGCAGACGGGTAAAACCTGAGGCCTGCATCACCACCAGCTCGCTGCGCTGCGCCAGCGCGCCGAGGCCAAGCAGCGCCCCGAGCAGCGCCGCCATCGGGAAGAATATCTGCACGTCTTTCGGCACGCTGAGCAGGGTGTATAACCCGGCGCCCAGCGCGTCGTAGCTGCCCTGCCCGGCTTTTTTCAGCTGATCGACAAACTTGATAATGCCCGACAGCGAAACCAGCATGAACAGCGTCATCATGATGGTGTTGAAAATCGTCTTACCGATATAACGGTCAAGTACGCCAAACGCCTGCATCACGCCGCTCCTTTGTTAAAACGGGCACGGAAGCGACGCATTGGCACCGTATCCCACAGGTTCAACAGCACCGCCAGCGCGAAATAGAGCAGGTTGATGCCCCACATCCAGATCATCGGGTCCATTTTACCTTTGCCGCCGTTCGACTTAATCGAGGTTTGCAGCAGGAAGAAGACCAGGTAAAGCAGCATTGCCGGCAGCATCGACAGCACGCGACCCTGACGCGGGTTGACGACGCTCAGCGGAACCACCATCAGCGCCATGATAAAGACGGTCGCCACCAGCGTGAAGCGCCAGTGCAGCTCGGCGCGCGCGCGATCGGTCTGGGTATGCCACAGCGTGCGCATATCCATCTGTTCAGTATCATCGGGATCTGAGGTGACCGCCTGATGGCCAACAATCGCCTGATAGTTTTTGAAATCGGTGATGCGGAAATCGCGCAGCATGGCGGTGCCCTCAAAGCGGGTACCCTGATTCATGGTCACCACCTGCGAGCCGTCTTTCTGCTGCGAGAGCTCGCCTGAATCGGCGACCACCACCGACGGACGGGCGTTGCCTTTCGGCCGCAGCTGCGCGAGGAATACGTCCTGGAAACGCTTGCCGTTAACGCTTTCAATAAACAGCACCGCGCTACCGTCGCTGGCCTGCTGGAACTGACCCTGGGCCAGCGCGGCCATGCCGGGGTTAGCTTTTGCTTCCGACAGCACTTCGTCCTGATGCCGGGACGACCACGGCCCCGCCCACATCACGTTGACCGCCGCGACCGCGCCGGTGAACAGCGCGAGGATCATCGCCGCCTTCACCAGTACCGCTTTGCTCAGGCCGCAGGCGTGCATCACCGTGATTTCGCTTTCGGTGTAGAGTTTGCCCAGCGTCATCAGCAGCCCGAGGAACAGGCTCAGAGGCAGGATCAGCTGCGCCATTTCCGGAATACCCAACCCTAACAGCGAGAGCACCAGATTTGTCGGGATATCGCCATCTACCGCAGCGCCGAGGATCCTGACCAGTTTCTGACAAAAGAAAATGAGCAACAGGATGAATAGGATCGCCAACTGGCTTTTCAGCGTCTCACGAACCAGATATCTTATGATTATCACTATAAATACGCCCGTAAAAACCCGTCTTATTGCAGGAAAATTGCTTGTTTCATGGCTTAAACGTCATTTATTCTCTTTGGTCGTCGAAATCATCGCTAAGATTAAATGACTCATCGGTTCTGCGTATCAGGTTTTTTTCTGACGAACCAAGGCCGTAATAACGTTAAGATTAACACGAAGTCACCACAACAGCGGACATGAGTTACGAAAGCTTTCAATTCTATCCGTAGCCACCGTCGTTGTCTTTAAGATTCAGGAGCGTAGTGCATGGAGTTCAGTGTAAAAAGCGGTAGCCCGGAGAAGCAGCGGAGTGCCTGTATCGTGGTCGGCGTCTTCGAACCGCGTCGCCTCTCCCCCATTGCCGAACAACTCGATAAAATCAGTGACGGCTATATCAGCGCCCTGCTGCGTCGCGGTGAACTGGAAGGTAAGCCAGGCCAGACGCTGCTGCTCCACCATGTGCCAAATATTCTGTCAGAGCGCATTCTGCTGATTGGATGTGGCAAAGAGCGCGAGCTGGATGAGCGCCAGTACAAGCAGGTGATTCAAAAAACCATTAATACCCTGAATGATACCGGGTCGATGGAAGCGGTCTGTTTCCTGACCGAGCTGCACGTCAAAGGGCGTAACAACTACTGGAAAGTTCGCCAGGCCGTTGAGACCGCGAAAGAGACGCTGTACAGCTTCGATCAGTTGAAGACCAACAAAAGCGAACCGCGTCGTCCGCTGCGTAAAATGGTCTTCAACGTGCCCACCCGCCGCGAACTGACCAGCGGCGAGCGCGCAATCCAGCACGGTCTGGCGATCGCCTCCGGGATTAAAGCGGCAAAAGATCTCGGCAACATGCCGCCGAATATCTGCAACGCGGCCTATCTCGCCTCTCAGGCGCGCCAGCTGGCGGATACTTACAGCAAAAACGTCGTCACCCGC
This sequence comes from Klebsiella sp. 18074, assembly GCF_902705905.1. Classification (NCBI taxonomy): domain Bacteria; kingdom Pseudomonadati; phylum Pseudomonadota; class Gammaproteobacteria; order Enterobacterales; family Enterobacteriaceae; genus Klebsiella; species Klebsiella sp. 18074. The sequence goes on from NZ_CACSIS010000007.1 coordinate 39,472, forward strand.
GTGATCGGCGAGCAGCAGATGCGCGAGCTGGGGATGAACTCCTACCTCGCCGTCGGCAACGGCTCGCAGAACGAATCGCTGATGTCGGTGATTGAGTACAAAGGCAACCCGGCGGAAGACGCGCGCCCGATCGTGCTGGTCGGTAAAGGCCTGACCTTCGACTCCGGCGGTATCTCCATCAAGCCTGCCGAAGGCATGGACGAGATGAAGTACGACATGTGCGGCGCGGCGGCGGTGTACGGCGTGATGCGCATGGTCGCCGAGCTGCAGCTGCCGCTGAACGTCATCGGCGTGCTGGCGGGCTGTGAAAACATGCCCGGCGGTCGCGCCTATCGCCCGGGCGACGTCCTGACCACCATGTCCGGCCAGACGGTTGAAGTGCTGAATACCGATGCCGAAGGCCGCCTGGTGCTCTGCGACGTCCTGACCTACGTTGAGCGCTTCGAACCGGAAGCGGTGATTGACGTGGCGACGCTGACCGGCGCCTGCGTGATTGCCCTCGGCCACCATATCACCGGCCTGATGTCGAACCACAATCCGCTGGCCCATGAGCTGATTGGCGCATCCGAGCTGGCGGGCGACCGCGCGTGGCGTCTGCCGCTGGGTGACGAGTTCCAGGATCAGTTGGAGTCCAACTTCGCGGATATGGCCAACATCGGCGGTCGTCCGGGCGGAGCCATTACCGCCGGCTGCTTCCTGTCGCGCTTCGCCCGTAAGTACAACTGGGCGCACCTCGATATCGCCGGTACCGCATGGCGTTCGGGTAAAGCCAAGGGCGCGACCGGTCGTCCGGTGGCGCTGCTGTCGCAGTTCCTGCTCAACCGCGCCGGCTTTACCGGCGAAGAGTAATCTTACGGGCCGGATAGCGCGACGCTTATCCGGCCCGTAAGTTCGAGCAATTAGAATTCAGTACCCTATGGATTTCGAGTTGCATCGCGGCGGCAGAGCGGCGCACACTCCCGTCAGCATAGTTCACTCTGCGGCCGGGGTGCCCAAAGGCAGCCAACCAAGAGGCAACGGGAAAGACAACGGGTAGAGATATGAAGAACGCAACCTTTTATCTGCTGGACAACGACGCGCAGCAGGACGGCCTGAGCGCCGTCGAACAGCTGGTGTGTGAAATTGCCGCGGAGCGCTGGCGCAGCGGCAAGCGCGTGCTGATCGCCTGCGAAGATGAGCAGCAGGCGGTTCGCCTCGACGAAGCGCTGTGGACGCGGCCACCGGAGAGTTTTGTCCCGCATAATCTGGCGGGAGAAGGCCCCAGAGGCGGCGCGCCGGTGGAGGTCGCCTGGCCGCAAAAGCGTAACAGCAGCCCGCGGGATATCCTGATCAGTCTGCGGGTAAACTTTGCAGATTTTGCCACCGCTTTCACAGAAGTGATAGACTTTGTCCCTTACGAAGACTCTTTGAAACAACTGGCGCGCGAACGCTACAAAGCGTACCGCATGGCTGGTTTCAACCTGAACACGGCAACCTGGAAATAATGGAAAAGACATACAACCCACAAGATATCGAACAGCCGCTTTACGAGCACTGGGAAAAGCAGGGCTATTTCAAACCGAATGGTGATGAAAGCCAGGAGAGCTTCTGCATCATGATCCCACCGCCGAACGTCACCGGCAGTTTGCATATGGGTCATGCCTTCCAGCAAACCATCATGGATACCATGATTCGCTACCAGCGCATGCAGGGTAAAAACACCCTGTGGCAGGCCGGTACCGACCACGCGGGTATCGCTACCCAGATGGTGGTTGAGCGTAAGATTGCCGCCGAAGAGGGTAAAACCCGCCACGATTACGGTCGTGACGCCTTTATCGACAAAATTTGGCAGTGGAAAGCGGAATCCGGCGGTACCATTACCCGTCAGATGCGCCGCCTGGGCAACTCCGTGGACTGGGAGCGCGAGCGCTTCACCATGGATGAAGGCCTCTCCAACGCCGTGAAGGAAGTCTTTGTCCGCCTGTACAAAGAGGACCTGATCTACCGCGGCAAGCGCCTGGTCAACTGGGATCCGAAGCTGCGCACCGCGATTTCCGATCTCGAAGTGGAAAACCGCGAGTCTAAAGGCTCCATGTGGCACATCCGCTACCCGCTGGCCGACGGCGCGAAAACCGCCGACGGTAAAGATTACCTGGTGGTGGCCACCACCCGTCCGGAAACCGTACTCGGCGATACCGGCGTGGCCGTTAACCCGGAAGATCCGCGCTATAAAGATCTGATCGGCAAATTCGTTATTCTGCCGCTGGTTGACCGCCGCATTCCCATCGTCGGCGACGAACACGCCGATATGGAAAAGGGCACCGGCTGCGTGAAGATCACCCCGGCGCACGACTTTAACGACTACGAAGTCGGTAAACGTCACGGCCTGCCGATGATCAACATCCTGACCTTTGACGGCGATATCCGCGAAACCGCGGAGGTGTACGACACCAAAGGCAACGAATCTGACGCCTACCCTAACGCGATCCCGGCCCAGTTCCAGAATCTGGAACGCTTTGCCGCGCGTAAAGCGGTGGTTGCCGCCGTCGACGCGCTGGGACTGTTAGAAGAGATTAAACCGCACGACCTGACCGTACCGTACGGCGATCGCGGCGGCGTGGTTATCGAGCCGATGCTGACCGACCAGTGGTACGTCCGTGCCGACGTGCTGGCAAAACCGGCGGTTGAAGCGGTTGAGAACGGCGACATTCAGTTCGTGCCGAAGCAGTACGAAAACATGTATTTCTCCTGGATGCGCGATATTCAGGACTGGTGTATCTCCCGTCAGCTGTGGTGGGGTCACCGCATCCCTGCATGGTACGACAACGAAGGCAACGTCTACGTTGGCCGTAACGAAGACGAAGTGCGTCAGGAAAACAACCTCTCCGCCGACGTGGCGCTGCGCCAGGACGACGACGTTCTCGATACCTGGTTCTCCTCCGCGCTGTGGACCTTCTCCACCCTCGGCTGGCCGGAAAACACCGACGCGCTGCGTCAGTTCCACCCAACCAGCGTGATGGTATCCGGCTTCGACATCATCTTCTTCTGGATTGCCCGCATGATCATGATGACCATGCACTTCATCAAAGATGAAAACGGCAAGCCGCAGGTTCCGTTTAAGACCGTCTACATGACCGGCCTGATCCGCGATGACGAAGGCCAGAAGATGTCCAAATCCAAGGGTAACGTGATTGACCCGCTGGATATGGTCGACGGTATTTCCCTGGCCGACCTGCTGGAGAAACGTACCGGCAACATGATGCAGCCGCAGCTGGCGGAAAAAATCGCTAAGCGCACCGAAAAACAGTTCCCGGACGGCATCGAGCCGCACGGCACCGACGCCCTGCGCTTCACCCTGGCGGCGCTGGCCTCAACCGGCCGCGACATCAACTGGGATATGAAGCGCCTGGAAGGCTACCGCAACTTCTGTAACAAGCTGTGGAACGCCAGCCGCTTCGTGCTGATGAATACCGAAGATCAGGACTGCGGCTTCAACGGCGGCGCCATGGAGCTCTCGCTGGCCGATCGCTGGATCCTGGCGGAATTCAACCAGACCATCAAAGCGTACCGCGAAGCGCTGGATAACTTCCGCTTCGATATCGCCGCGGGCATTCTGTACGAGTTCACCTGGAACCAGTTCTGCGACTGGTATCTGGAGCTGACCAAGCCGGTAATGAACGGCGGCACCGACGCCGAGCTGCGCGGCACCCGCAATACGCTGGTAACCGTGCTGGAAGGCCTGCTGCGCCTGGCGCACCCGATCATTCCGTTTATCACCGAAACCATCTGGCAGCGCGTGAAGGTAATTTGCGGCGTAACCGCCGATACCATCATGCTGCAGCCGTTCCCGCAGTACGATGCATCGCAGGTTGATGAAGCCGCGGCTTCCGATACCGAGTGGCTGAAGCAGGCCATCATCGCCGTGCGTAACATTCGCGCGGAAATGAACATTGCCCCAGGCAAACCGCTGGAGCTTCTGCTGCGCGGCTGCAGCAACGATGCCATTCGTCGCGTAAACGACAACCGCAGCTTCCTGCTGAACCTGGCGCGCCTGGAAAGCATCACCGTGCTGGCTGCCGATGATAAAGGTCCGGTTTCCGTCACCAAGATCATCGACGGCGCAGAGCTGCTGATCCCGATGGCCGGCCTTATCGACAAGGACGCCGAGCTGGCGCGTCTGGCGAAAGAAGTGGCGAAAGTCGAAGCGGAAATTGGCCGCATCGAAAGCAAGCTTTCCAACGAAGGCTTTGTCGCCCGCGCGCCGGAAGCGGTCATTGCTAAAGAGCGTGAAAAGCTGGAAGGTTACGCAGAAGCGAAAACCAAGCTGGTTGAACAGCAGGCCGTCATCGCCGCGCTGTAACCCTCTGCCCCTTGCCTGACCGGGCAAGGGGCCCAATCACCGCGTATTCCCACGCGCTAACGACCAGGTTGCAGCACAAACGTCCGTCGCGTTGAACAGCGCTTGCGCTGCCACCTTTTCCGATGTTATTAACAACAGCATCATCCGCCATTTTTGCTATGAGTAATCGTATGAATACGATCGCGACCATCACGGTGTCGCTGCGCCGGATCACCGCGCAAGACAATGCGGCTATCGCCGGCGTTATTCGCCAGGTTTCAGCCGAATACGGGCTGACGGCCGATAAAGGCTACACGGTAGCCGACCCTAATCTGGATGAGCTTTTCCAGCTCTACAGCCAGCCGGGTTCCGCATACTGGGTGGTGGAGCAGGATGGTCAAGTGGTCGGCGGCGGCGGCGTGGCGCCGCTGGCCCACAGCGAGCCCGATATCTGCGAGCTGCAGAAGATGTACTTTATGACTTCCGCCCGCGGACAGGGGCTGGCGAAAAAGCTGGCGCTGCTCGCGCTGGATCATGCCCGCGAGCAGGGATTCAGGCGCTGCTATCTGGAAACCACCGCCTTCCTCAAGGAAGCGGTAGGCTTATACGAGCACCTTGGCTTCGAGCATATTGACGGACCGCTGGGCGATACCGGCCACGTGGATTGTGAAGTGCGGATGCTTAAAACGCTGTAGTTAGTCTTGTTGTTTACGCTTCCCCGGCCGCGCTGCGCCTACCGGGGATCCGCCCTCGTCCCGTTGCTCCGGGAACCCCACTTCAGGCCGCCACCGGCACCCCGCTATGAAAGCGAATCTCCGCCTCCGGCGCGTTGATCAGCGCGGCTTCCGCGGCCCCCAGCTGGCGCACGCGCTCGCTGATATCTTCCCCGGCAATCTGCTGCGCCAGGCGCAGGTAATCCTCGAAGTGGCGCGCTTCGGAGCGCAGCAGCGACAGGTAGAACTTCTGCAGACTCTCCTCCAGCCACGGCGCCAGGGCGGCAAAGCGCTCGCAGGAGCGCGCTTCGATATAGGCCCCGCAGATCAGCTTATCGATCAGCATCGCCGGCTCATGGGATCGCACCTCCCGGCGTAGTCCGCGGGCGTAGCTGCTGGCGGTCATTTTGACGTAGGGAATATCGTGCGCCTGCATGATCTCGCGCACCTGCCAAAAGTGATGCAGCTCTTCTTTAATCAGCAGCACCATGCTGTCAATCAGCTGGCGTCCCCACGGGTCGTCCGTATGCGGCATGGTGCTTTTATTGATCCGCTTATGCAGCGCGACGAAATCCGGCTCCGGGCCCCAGCGGTAGGTAAAGTCCTCGTACGGCTTCAGGCAGGCCAGCAGCTCGTCAGCACCCTCTTTATCCGCCACATATTTACGCACCAGCAGCATGGCGTTCTGCGCCGCTTTCAGCTCGCAGACCATATGATCGGTGAGCAGCAGCGGCAGATTTTCCGGCTTACGGGCTTCATCAATCCACGCTTGCGGGGTGGTGCAGTGCAGGAAGTTGAGTACGGGGGAGAGTATTTGCGGGTAGTCCATCGAGATTCCTTGCTATACGGCGGCAGATACCGCCGTATCCATCAGCGGCTTAGTGACGTACGCCGTCGTCATCTTCATCGACGAAATCTTCGTCATCGTCTTCGTCGCCATCTTCACCGTTAGGGTCTTCGTAGTAGGTGCCCCAACCGTCATACTCGACGCCAAACTTTTCTGCCAGCGTCATCAGCTGTTCAACCTGGGCATCAATCAGCTCAACCTTCAGCGCGCTCTCGCTCAGGATATCGCAGCAGATAACGGTTTCGCCCTCTTCGACTTCCAGCTCTTCCGGCTCGGTCACTTCGTAACCCAGCTTGAAGGCTTCTACCGCAACTTTTTCCAGCGTTTCGAAGTCGTCGGCGGAGAGATGATGCTCAATGGTGTACAGCGCGTCCGGATCGCTGCCGTCTTCGAGCAGCTCTTCGATAATCAGACGCGTTTCTTCACGCTGTTCTTCCAGTAGTTCCGGGTTTGCCATGGCTCGTTCCTCATAATGTGCGGCAGTTACTTCTATTGTCACATACCGCCGTGATTGCCTCCACCTTTGCGCGAAAGATTTGTGCGGCGGGGTTGCAAATGAATATTCATACATATAAAGTGAATTTTAATTCAATAAGTGGCTTAAGCCATGCGAGGGAACCATGTCGACGTTTTATCAGAAGCATTTTTTGAAGTTACTTGATTTTACACCTGCAGAAATCACCGCCCTGCTCAAGCTGGCGACCAGACTCAAAACCGATAAAAAAAACAGCATTGAAATCCAGCATCTCGCCGGCAAAAACATCGCGCTCATCTTCGAAAAAGACTCTACCCGCACACGATGCTCTTTCGAAGTTGCCGCATTCGATCAGGGCGCGCGCGTGACCTACCTCGGGCCAAGCGGCAGCCAGATCGGCCATAAAGAGTCCATTAAAGATACCGCTCGCGTGTTGGGCCGGATGTATGACGGTATTCAGTACCGCGGCCACGGCCAGGAAGTGGTTGAAACCCTCGCCCAATACGCCGGCGTACCGGTGTGGAACGGCCTGACCAACGAATTTCACCCTACCCAGCTGCTGGCGGATCTGCTGACCATGCAGGAACACCTGCCGGGGAAAGCGTTCAACGAAATGACCCTTGCCTACGCCGGCGACGCGCGTAATAACATGGGCAATTCGATGCTGGAAGCGGCGGCCCTTACCGGGCTGGATCTGCGCCTCGTCGCGCCGGCGGCCTGCTGGCCGGAAGAGAGCCTGGTGGCCGAGTGCAAAGCGCTGGCGCAAAAGCACGGCGGCAACATCACCCTGACCGAAGATATCGCCGCCGGCGTGAAGGGCGCGGACTTTATCTATACCGACGTTTGGGTATCGATGGGCGAAGCCAAAGAGAAGTGGGCCGAGCGTATCGCCCAGCTGCGTGACTATCAGGTGAACAGCAGCATGATGGCGCTGACCGGCAACCCGCAGGTGAAGTTCCTCCACTGCCTGCCGGCGTTCCACGACGATCAAACCGCGCTTGGCCAGCAGATGGCCGCCGAGTTTGGCCTGCATGGCGGGATGGAAGTCACCGACGAGGTGTTTGAATCCGCGGCGAGCATCGTCTTCGATCAGGCCGAAAACCGCATGCATACCATCAAGGCGGTGATGGTCGCGACCCTGAGTAAATAACCCGGCGGGGACTTCCCGGAGGCGGCACGTGTGCCTTATTCGGGCCACCGCACCGCCCCCTTTCCCCGGCAAGTACTGCGCAGCCGGGGAGTAATGGCTCTTAGCCCATCAGCATCTTTACCACCGCTTTGCGCACTTTGGCGGGCGAGCCCACCGCGCACAGCGGCTTATGCACCTCTCCTGGATAAAACACCACAAAATCTCCCGCGCGGAGGATCATGGTTTTCTCCTCCTCGCCGGCGGCGAGGAATGCGATGTCTTTATCCGCCAGCCAGTCGATATCCGGCGTCCCGGCGGGCCGGGTGCTGAAGGTCATCCCCTCCTCGCCCTGCAGCACAATCTGGATATCCAGGTAGCGCGCGTGATACTCGGCACGGCGCTCGCTGAGCGCTTCGGTGGTATCCTGCGAAATCAGATAAAACAGGTTGTTGCCGTCAATATCGTGCTTGCCGAGCGGCGTATGCTCGGTGACGTGAGCCTTAACGTATTCGATAGCGTGACGCAGCGGCTCCGGTAGCCAGACCTGCAGATGGTGAATGTTGCCGACGATCATAATAACCCTCAAATATAAAACAGCTTTTCATTTACGTTTTTTTATACGCCCCTTACGACTGCCATACCACCACTTTTTAACGCTTTTTTGCGCTGGCGCAGCGATATCGAAGCAAACGTTTACCTGTTTGTGGACTAATCGCTTGATCCGAAATTTGAGCTGCGTATAATGCCGGTCGATTTGCCGGGAGGAAGCATGGTCTATTGCGTACGACATTCTGTCTTACCGCGTCTGAAAACAGGCGCTGGCGTAGCGTTTTTCTTTCCGTTGCTCAATGAATTCTCGAAGCCCCTTATTTAAGGGGCTTTTTTTTTGCCCAGGCGTCAGGAGATAAACATGGCTAACCCGCTATATCAAAAACATATCATTTCCATAAACGATCTCAGCCGCGAAGACCTTGAACTGGTCCTGGCGACCGCTGCAAAGCTGAAAGCGCACCCGCAGCCGGAACTGCTGAAGCACAAGGTTATCGCCAGCTGTTTTTTTGAAGCCTCTACCCGCACCCGTCTGTCGTTCGAAACCTCGATGCACCGCCTCGGTGCCAGCGTGGTAGGCTTCTCCGACAGCAGCAATACCTCGCTGGGCAAAAAGGGCGAAACCCTCGCCGACACCATTTCGGTCATCAGCACCTACGTTGACGCCATCGTGATGCGCCATCCGCAGGAAGGCGCCTCGCGCCTGGCAACCGAATTCTCCGGCGGCATTCCGGTGCTCAACGCCGGCGACGGCGCCAACCAGCACCCGACGCAAACCCTGCTGGATCTGTTCACCATCCAGGAAACCCAGGGCCGCCTGGAAAACCTCAACGTGGCGATGGTCGGCGACCTCAAGTACGGCCGCACAGTGCACTCCCTGACCCAGGCGCTGGCGAAATTTAACGGCAACCACTTCTACTTTATCGCTCCTGACGCGCTGGCCATGCCGCAGTACATCCTCGATATGCTCGATGAAAAAGGGATTGCCTGGAGCGTCCATAGCGCCATTGATGAAGTCATGGAGGAGGTCGATATTCTCTATATGACCCGCGTCCAGAAAGAGCGCCTCGACCCGTCGGAATATGCCAACGTGAAGGCGCAGTTTGTGCTGCGCGCCGCCGATCTTGAAGGCGCCCGCGACAATATGAAAGTGCTGCACCCGCTGCCGCGCATTGACGAAATCACCACCGATGTTGATACAACGCCGCACGCCTGGTACTTCCAGCAGGCCGGCAACGGCATCTTCGCACGCCAGGCGTTACTGGCGCTGGTACTGAATAGCGAGCTGGCTCTGTAAGGGGAAACGACCATGACACACGATAATAAACTGCAGGTAGAAGCCATTAAGCGTGGCACCGTCATCGACCACATCCCCGCGCATGTGGGCTTTAAGCTGCTGACGCTGTTCAAGCTGACCGAAACCGACCAGCGCATCACCATCGGCCTGAACCTGCCGTCAGGCGAAATGGGCCGCAAGGATCTGATTAAAATCGAGAACACCTTCCTGACCGACGAGCAGGTCAACCAGCTGGCGCTGTACGCCCCGCAGGCGACGGTGAACCGTATCGACGATTACGAAGTGGTCGGCAAGTCGCGCCCCAATCTGCCGGAGCGGATTAACAGCGTGCTGGTGTGCCCGAACAGCAACTGTATCAGCCACGCCGAGCCCGTTTCCTCCAGCTTTGCGGTGAAAAAACGTGAAAATGACATCGCGCTGAAGTGCAAATATTGTGAAAAAGAGTTTTCACATAATGTGGTTCTGGCCAACTAATTGAGGTTGGTATTGGCAACCCGGCTCCCTATAATGGCCGGGTCCTTAACGCGCTATCCTTCAAGCTGCTTCCTTGTCGGCGGCGTGAGCGCCCACGGCGACTCGCCTCCTGCCGCGTCGATGCAACCCGAAGGATTTCGCGTCACTTCTTAATTAAGCTGTTATTCAGGAGAACTCATGTCTAAAACTATCGCGACGGAAAATGCACCCGCAGCTATCGGCCCGTACGTTCAGGGTGTTGATCTGGGTAGCATGATCATCACTTCCGGCCAGATCCCGATTGATCCTAAAACGGGCAGCGTATCGGAAGATGTTGCCGCTCAGGCGCGCCAGTCTCTGGACAACGTAAAGGCTATCGTTGAAGCAGCAGGCCTGAAAGTGGGCGATATCGTTAAAACCACCGTATTCGTTAAAGACCTGAACGATTTCGCCACCGTGAATGCCGCGTATGAAGCGTTTTTCACCGAGCATGATGCGACCTTCCCGGCACGCTCCTGCGTCGAAGTTGCGCGTCTGCCGAAAGACGTGAAGATTGAGATTGAAGCGATCGCGATTCGTCGCTGATTGTTCAGCCCTCTCCGCCACGGAGAGGGTTATCTACCGGCCGCGGGTTGAGCAGCCGTCACCCGCCGCCGAAAAGCCCTTCAGACTGCGATTACCCCGTTACGGAGCGCATCCAACCCGATATCCTAAACCTGCGCTCATCCCACAGATTATGTACAGCAGCAACGCTTAAGGGACGCCAGGGATAGCTTTGGCTATTCATCTCGCGGCAACGCGTTCCGCTCACGCACAAAATCAATAAACGCCTGCAGGGGCACGGGGATCAGCCGACGATCGTGGTAGTAAAGATAGGGCCCGGAGAACGATAGCCACCACGGCTGTAATATTGGCTCGAGCTGGCCGCTGGCGAAGGCGGGCTGCAGCCACTCTTCAAACAGGTAGATAACGCCGGTACCGGCAATCGCGGAGTCAACCGCCAGGTCGACTGCGCTACCGACGCTCACCACCAGCGGGCCATTCACCTGAACGCTGTAGCTTTCCCCCTCGCGCTCAAACTCCCACGCCGGCATGACGCCCGTGGCGTAGCGGCCGCGTATACATTGATGGTGCATCAGGTCGCGCGGATGCGTAGGTCTGCCGTGCTGACCTAAATACGCCGGTGCGGCGGCTACGGCAAAACGCTGGCGTCGCGGCCCGATAGGCAGAGCAATCACATCCTGCTCGAGCCGCTCATCATAGCGAATTCCGGCATCGCAGCCGTCGCGAAACACATCCTGGACGTTACTTTCAGCGACGATCTCCAGCTGGATATTGGGGTAACGGCGGATGAACTCCGGCACCAGCGAGGGTAATACCAGCCGCGCGGCGCTGACCGGCACGTTCAGCCGCAGCGTGCCGCCGGGAGTATTACGATAGCGATTGAGAGAATCCAGCGCGGCGTCCACTTCGTTCATCGCCGGAAGCAGACGCTCAATCAGCGCCCTGCCGGCTTCGGTCAACACCACGGTGCGCGTGGTGCGATGAAACAGCCTGATGCCAAGCTGCTCTTCCGCACGACGCACGGCATCGCTTAGCCGCGACGCGCTGCTGCCGGTGATCCGCGCCGCCTCACGAAATCCGCCGGCCTTCGCCACTTCGACCACCGCATGCAGCAACCCCATATCCATCGACACTGTGCGCCACCTCGTACAGGTTGTCCTCATTTAGCCGGATAGTTGCACAGCACATTCACCGATACAATCGAAACACACTTACCCAGGAGAGCAACATGGCAAAACCCACGATGACTTACCGCCTCGGCGACCGCGAAGTTAACCGTTTAGGCTATGGCGCAATGCAGCTGGCAGGTCCGGGCGTTTTTGGCCCGGTTCAAGATGAGGCCCGGGCAATTCAGGTCCTTCGCGATGCCGTCGCCTCCGGCGTTAACCACATTGATACCAGCGATTTTTACGGTCCGCATGTGACCAACAGGCTGATTAAAAAGGCGCTGCATCCCTATTCCGACGACCTGTGCATCGTCACTAAGGTCGGCGCTCGTCGGGATGAAAAGGGTGGCTGGATCCCGGCCTTCAGCCCGCAGGAGCTGACCCGCGCGGTAGAAGAGAACTTACAAAATCTGGGGCTGGACGCCCTACAGGTGGTGAATCTGCGCAGCATGCACGACGTCCATACGCCGAAGGAAGGCCCGCTGGAAAAGGAGCTGGAAACGCTGGTTCAGTTGAAAGAGCGCGGATTAATCCGCCATATTGGCCTGAGTAACGTGACCGCCAAACAGATCGCCGATGCGCAAAAGATGACGCCGATCGTCTGCGTTCAGAACATGTACAACCTTGCCAACCGGCAGGACGACGGGCTGGTCGATAGCCTGGCCGCCCAGGGGATCGCCTACGTGCCGTTCTTCCCGCTCGGCGGGTTCTCGCCGCTGCAGTCCTCGCGGCTCGATGAGGTCGCCCGCGAATTACAGGCTACGCCCATGCAGGTCGCCCTCGCCTGGCTGCTCAAGCGCTCGGTCAATATTCTGCCGATCCCCGGCACGTCGTCGCCGCAGCATCTGCAGGAGAACCTGGCAAGCGCGCAAATAGTATTGTCGGATGAGGTGATGGAAAAGCTAAACGGGATCGTTAGCTAAGCAGCAGGCTTCAGCGGGAAAGCGTCTCTGCCACAGTGCCGGCCCTAAGGCCGGCACTGCCATATCTCCCCTACTCGACCTTCGTCGCCCGCAGCAGCTTCTCCAGCGGATAGACCGCTGCAATCACCAGCTCATCCTGCGTTTTCGCCGCCTCATCCAGCTGCGCCTGCACCGACGCATACTCCTTATCATCCAGCGTGCCCTGGCGAGCCACCAGGTCCGTCAGGCGCAGGCCCAGCGTCGCCAGCTTATCAACCTGCTGCACCACCGGGCCGATCGCCGCCAGCTGATAGCTGCTTTCCGTTAACGCCAGCGCATCGGCGGTATTATTTTGCCAGCGGGTAAAGACGTGACGCAGCGCGTCCGCGCTTTCGTTATCTTCCGCATCGCTAATCAGCCTTTCGGCCCAGCGGTCAAGGCTGCGCACGGTGTCGCTCTCCGGCGGCAGCGCGTCGGCCAGGCGGTTCAGCGGCTCAAACTGATGATAGTTATTGGCCTGGAATTTCAGATGCTGGCGCGTGTAATAGTGCGCCGGCTCGATGGCCTGGGCGAGAATCTGCAGCGCCAGGGTGCTGCCGCCGTTTGCCAGCCGGGTGAACTGCACCAGCTGCTGACCGTGCTGCTGCAGGCCGACCGAGACCGTTGACCAGCCGTCCATGGCCTGCAGGCGCTGGTACATATTGTCGCTGTCTTTGACATCCTGCGCCGACCACAGCCGCTCGGCGACCGCGAAGGCCCGCGGCCACAGCTTGATATCCAGCACCGGCGCCGCCACGTTTTCCGCCCACAGCGCCGCTTCGCCACCGAGCAGGTTCTTCTGTTGTTCGGCATCGGGAACCACCGGAGGGATCCCCTCCGGCACATCGTCCAGCCGCTGCCCGCTCACCGGATAGCGGACGTTGCCCAACAGGAAGTAGCCGCCAAGCTTATCGTCATTAACGGTGAGCACCGGCCGGGTTTCCCCCATCCAGGTATCGACGCTGAAGGTTATCTGGCTATCGTTCAACCACGCGATATCCTGCACCGCCCGACGTGATTTTCCTTTAAAATCAATAAACCCGCGCCATCCGCTCTCGCCTTTTATCAGCGTGAAGCTGCCTTCCACCGCGCTCCCCTTCAGCCGCGGCATCACAAAGCTCCAGCTTTGGGCGCTGTCGTTATCGGTAATGATGTCGACCCCGTTCAGGCCCTGCGGCACGACTTCATTGCGGTAGTGATAGGCGGTGTACTGCGGCTGATCGAGATAAAATCCGGTAGAGAGGATCCCGCGGTAGCCGTGCTTCGCCACCTCCCCCAGCGCGTCCTGCCCCTGCCACGACTGGATCAAAATGCTTTTCGGCAGATCGGGATGATAGATTTCGTCCCAGCCCACCATTTGGCGATGGTATTTTTCGAGGATCGTCTCCAGCCGGCGGTTGAAATACGCCTGCAGCGCGTGGCTGTCCGCCAGCCCCTTGCCGCGCATAAACTTCTGGATTGCCGGATTCGCCTGCCACTGGCTGTCGTCAACCTCATCCCCGCCAATATGCAGGTAGGGATCGGGGAAGATCGCCGCCAGTTCGCCGATCATCGCCTCGACAAAGGCGTAAGTGGCCTCTTTGGTCGGGTCGAGCACCGGCTTAAGCACGCCCCAGTGGCGCTCCATTTGATAGGGTCCCGGCGCGCTCATCAGCTCTGGATAGGCCACCGCAATGGCCGAGGCGTGCCCGGGCATGTCGATTTCCGGCACCACGCGGATGCCGCGTTCCGTCGCGTAGCGCACGATCTCTTTCATCTGCGCCTGGGTGTAGAACAGCCCGTCGCTGGCCTGCTGCTGCAGCTTCGGATAGCGCGTGGAGGCAAAGCGCCAGCCCTGATCGTCGGTCAGGTGCCAGTGGAAAACGTTGAGCTTGGCGGCCGCCATGCCGTCAATTTGCCGCTTGATGGCCTCCAGCGGCATAAAGTGGCGCGCGGAGTCGAGCAGCAGCCCGCGCCACGGGAAACGCGGCGCATCGTCGATCGTAACGTAAGGAATGGCGGTATTCTCCGCGCCGTTCTGGATCAGCTGGAGCAGCGTTTCCATCCCGCGCAGCGCGCCGAAGCGGGTATTCGCCCTGAGGGTAACGCCCTCGGCGCTCACCTTCAGCTGGTAGCTTTCATCGCTGTCCGGGCGCGGAATGGCCGGGACCTTTTTGGCAATCACCACGTTAATCGTCGGCGCTTTCACCGGCGCCAGCTGCGGCTGCAGCGTCCAGCCGGTCTGGCGGGCGATGCGCTCGCGCCAGCGGCCGGCGGCATCCCCCAAATCGTCGCCGGTGACGTTTAGCGTCAGCTGATTATTCAGCACCAGCTCGCCCTGCGCCTGCGGACGCTCGACGTGAGCCGGCCAGGGCATAAGCGGCAGATCGCCCGCCGCGGCGGCGCAGGCCAGGCCGCTGAGAATTAATCCGCTGGTAAGCAGTCCATAGCGCAGGGTGTTAAGCATGAGTTTTCCTTTTGATGACGGGCCAAAAAAAAGCAAAACATTTGGTTAACATGCGCCAAAAAGAGCGTCAAGGAAATGAGATGACGCGCTTCACAACTTGATGAGGTTTAAGATAAATGCCCTCTCCCCTGAACGGGAGAGGGGCGGAGGAAGCCAGGACTACTGCCAGCCGTAGCGGCGGCTGTAGAAGCCTTTGACCATCTGGGTCAGCGTCATGTAGCCCGCCAGAATCGCAATCAGCCACGGGAAGTAGCTCAGCGGCAGCGCCTGCAGCTGCAGATAGCCCGCCAGCGGCGAGAACGGCAGCGCGATGCCGACCACCATCACCACCAGGGTCATGGCGAACAGCGGCCACGCGGCGCGGCTCTGGACGAACGGAATGCGTCGGGTACGAATCATATGCACAATCAGCGTTTGCGACAGCAGTCCTTCAATAAACCAGCCCGACTGGAACAGCGTCTGCGCTTCCGGCACGTTGGCATGGAACACCCACCACATCAGGCAGAAGGTGAGGATATCGAAGATTGAGCTAATCGGGCCGAAGAAGACCATAAAGCGCCCCAGCTCGGCCGGGTTCCAGCGCTGCGGTTTGCGGATTTGCTCATCGTCAACGTTATCAAACGGGATCGCCACCTGGGATACATCGTACAGCAGGTTCTGAATCAGCAAGTGCAGCGGCAGCATCGGCAGGAACGGCAGAAATGCGCTCGCTACCAGCACGCTGAAGACGTTGCCGAAGTTCGAGCTGGCGGTCATTTTGATGTACTTGAGCATGTTGGCAAAAGTGCGGCGCCCTTCGATAACCCCCTCTTCCAGCACCATCAGGCTCTTTTCCAGCAGGATGATATCCGCCGCCTCGCGGGCGATATCCACCGCCCCGTCGACGGAAATCCCAATATCCGCCGCGCGCAGCGCCGGGGCGTCGTTAATCCCGTCGCCCATAAAGCCCACCACGTGCCCCTCGCGTTTGAGCAGCGTCACGATGCGCTCTTTATGCAGCGGCGCCAGGCGCGCAAACAGAGTGGTGCGTTTCGCCAGCGCCGCCAGCTCATCATCGCTGAGCGCTTCAATCTGGCTGCCGACAACCACCTCACCCGCGTCCAGCCCCACCTCATGGCATACCTTCGCCGCCACCAGCTCGCTATCGCCGGTAAGGATTTTGACGGTAATGCCGCTGGCCTTCAGCGCTTTCAGCGCCGGGGCGGTGGTCTCTTTCGGCGGATCGAGAAAGGCGATATAGCCTTCGAGGATCAGGTCCGACTCGTCGGCCCGCTGATAGTCCCCTTCCCGTGCCGGCAGATAGCGGGTGGCCACCGCCACCACGCGCAGCCCCTGACGGTTCAGCGTGTCGGTTACCCGGCGAATACGGCGCAGCATGGTCTCGTCCAGCGGCACGATATCGCCGTTGTAGCGGACCTGGGTCGAGACGTTGAGGATCTCCTGCAGCGCGCCTTTGCAGATAAGCTGGTGGACACCCTCCTGCTCGCTCACCACCACCGACATCCGGCGGCGCTCAAAGTCGAAGGGGATCTCGTCCACTTTCTGCCAGCGCTCGGCAAGCTGGCGGGCGGCATCCAGCTCCACGCCCTCCAGCACCGCGGTATCGAGCAGATTTTTCAGCCCGGTCTGGTAGTGGCTGTTAAGCCAGGCGGCGTTCAGCACCCGCTCGCTCACCTTACCAGAAACGTCGGTATGGTTTTCCAGCACGATTTTATCCTGGGTCAGGGTGCCGGTTTTATCGGTACACAGGATATCCATCGCGCCAAAGTTCTGGATGGCGTCGAGATGTTTGACGATAACCTTCTGTTTCGACAGCTTGACCGCCCCGCGTGCCAGGGTCGAGGTGACGATCATCGGCAGCATTTCCGGCGTCAGGCCAACCGCCACCGATAGGGCGAAAAGCGCCGCTTCCCACCAATCGGCTTTGGTAAAGCCGTTGATCAGCAGCACCACCGGCGCCATCACCAGCATAAAGCGGATCAGCAGCATACTGACGCGGTTGATGCCCTTCTGGAAGGCGTTAGGTTCGCTCTCCTGCTCGCTCACCCGCCCGGCCAGCTGGCCGAACCAGGTGCCGCCGCCGGTGGCGAAAACGATCGCCTGCGCCGTGCCGCTCACCACGTTGGTGCCCATAAAGCACAGGGTATCGCACTCAAGCGGGTTGCTCTGCAGCGGGTTGCGGCTGCGGGCCACTTTTTCCACCGGCAGCGATTCGCCGGTCAGCGACGCCTGGGCGACAAAAAGATCGCGGGCCTGGAGAATGCGCAGGTCCGCCGGGATCATATCTCCCGCCGAGAGCTTAACGATATCCCCCGGCACCAGCCGGTCGATAGGCAGCTCGCACCAGCGGCTTTCGCCCTGTTCGTTGACCACCCGCAGCACCGTGGCGGTGTTGCTGACCATCGCCTTCAGCGCATCCGCCGCCCTGGTGGAGCGGGCTTCCTGAATAAAGTTGAGCAGCGTGGAGATCCCGACCATCAGCGCAATCACGCCCGCGGCAAACAGATCCTCCGTAGAGTAGGAGACGATGCCCAGCACGGTCAGCAGCAGGTTGAAGGGGTTACGATAGCAGGTCCACAGATGCACCCACCACGGCGAAGGCTTCTGGGCGGGGATTTGGTTGTCGCCGTGCGCCGCAACTTTCTGCGCCACTTCGGCGGCGTTGAGCCCTTCCGGGTGGCTGTCGAAGGCGCGCCAGAGTTCGTTTTCATCCATGGCCGCCACGTTCAGGCAGCGTTTGCCCAGCGAGTCAGGGATCGGCGCGCTGGCCAGATTGCGGGCATCGGGGAGCGGATCGCGCTGCACCAGACGGTGTGGCAGGTGGCGGCTAAGCTGCGCAAACAGCTGCCGGGTAAAATTTTTCAGCATAAACAGTCCCTCCGCGCTCGCAGGACGAACGCAGCAAAAGCGACGGGCACGGTAAAACCATACCTGTCAGGCATTATTTTTTATGGCAGGGACATCAAGGACGTCACTGCTTTACGCTTCCGGTAAAGCAGTGCTAAGCAGGCTTACCGGAAAGGGGGGTAACTCCATCGAGGATGAGGAGTGGGATCGGGGTCCATAAAATCTCCGGTAAGTGAGTAAAAACGGCACGGATTATACCGCGGCCAGCGATCTATTTGTGGCAACTATGGCTATGGTAACCCCGCGTAACTAAACCAAACGTATACGCGCAGCCGTTCAGACCGGTTTATCACGCGTTCAGCATCGCGAACGCATTAGCGCCGCAAGCGCATCCCCCAGCGCCGTCGCCATTTCGCCCAGGGCCTGCTTTGTCTCTTCATAGTCTCCCGGTAGCCGATCGAACCACGGGCAGGTAATCACCGCGTGGGCGTAGCTATCCGGTCCGAAAACGGGCCATGAGGCCGACGTCAGCCCAATAATGCGATCGTGGGGGATTTCGGCAAAGCCCTGGGATTTTATGCGCGCAAGCTGCTCGGCCATCTCCCCGCGTAACGCCGTATCCAGCGCGTGATGGCGGATCAAACGCCAGCTATCCTGGTCGCTGGCGAAGGCCAAAAGCACCAGCGACGAGCTTGAGCGGATGGTATGCAGCAGCGACCCTTCTCTGGCGCTAATCGCCGGGGTGAAGTCCGGGTGACGATGGGCGATAACTACCACCCGATCGTCCCGCAGTCCGGCCAGGTGGCACGGCTGATTGGTACGCCAGGTGAAGTCTTTCATCAGCTGCTGGCAGCGTTCCGACTGCGCCAGCTGCTCGATATAGCGGTACTGGCCGGTGAGGGGGAGTTTATCGGTCAAATGATAATAGCGTCGGGCATCCTGCCTGAGGTACCCCTCCTCTTCCAGGCACTGAATAATCCGGAATAGCTGGTTAAAGGAAAGGCTGAGCGCCAGGCTAATCTCCCCCATCGTCATGGGGACCCCCGACGCCGACAAATATTCCAGTACGCGTAAACCCCGGCTTAGCGCCGGGGCTCGATAATCGGTCATAACGCTCCTTTCTGTGGCGAATCGGTATGGGGCAGCGGATCCTGGTCATCGCTGCGCCGGTGCAGATAGCGAATCGTCAATAGCGTCACCACGCAGCCGATGGCCATACACCCGCCCAAATAGTACATCGGGGCGCTGACGCTTCCCGTCAGATCGCGTACCGCCGGAACGGTATTCTGAGCAAAGAAGCCGCCGAGGTTAGCCAGCGAGTTTATCGCCGCTAATCCGGCCGCTGCCGCCGAGCCGCCTAAAAACCGCGTCAGGGTCCAGAAGCAGGGCTGAATTGAGAATATAGCCATAATAACCAGGGTTATGCATAAAAAACTTAGCCAGGGCGTGGCGATAAACAACGCGCTGCCGGCAAGGAAAAGCGCGGCCACCAGCATCGGCAGGGCAATATTTTTCACCGGATCGGAGGTCCGCGCCGGATTGCGTGT
The DNA here is from genome assembly GCF_902705905.1 of Klebsiella sp. 18074. Lineage (NCBI taxonomy): Bacteria > Pseudomonadati > Pseudomonadota > Gammaproteobacteria > Enterobacterales > Enterobacteriaceae > Klebsiella > Klebsiella sp. 18074. Next base: position 58,764 of record NZ_CACSIS010000007.1, read on the forward strand.
CATCCACCAGAGCAGCAGCATCGCCATCAGCCAGGGGATCATGTTGATCAGCCCGTTGGTCATATCGGATACGCCAAACCCTTTCACAATAGTTGGCATCCAGTAGCTCAGACCGTAGGCGCCAAAGGAAATAAAGCCCAGCACCAGCGCCAGCAGCAGCACCCGCACGTCTTTCAACGTTTTCAGCACGCCGTTCACCTGACGATCCCGGTCCCGGCTCTGCTCCTGCTGCAGCATCGCCCCAAGCCAGGCCTTTTCCTCCGCGCTCAGAAAGCGGGCTTTTTCCGGCGTATCGGGCAGCCAAAAAAGGACCGGAATAATAAACAGCAGCGCCGGCAGGCCGGTACCAATGAAGATCCACTGCCAGCCCTCAAGATTCAATATGCCATGAATGCTTAACAGCGCGCCGTTAAGCGGCGCCCCGATCAGGTTCGCCGCGAGGCTAGCCATAATCAGATAGCCCACCACCCGAGGACGGTATGACAAAGGAAACCAGCGGGTCATGTAATAAAGCAGGCCGGGATAGAGGCCCGCCTCGGCGGCGCCGAGGCAAAAGCGTAAAACGTAAAACATGCTGGCGCTGGTGGTAAAAGCCATTAAAACCGTAATGGCGCCCCACGTCAGCATAATCCTCGCAAACCACAGGCGGGCGCCCACTTTATGCAGTATGATATTGCCCGGAACTTCAAATAATAAATAGCCGATAAAGAATAACGATGCGCCAAGGCCGTAGGCGGTTTCACTCAGCGACAGGCTTTCCGCCATATGGAGCTTGGCAAAACCGATATTCTGCCGATCGATATAGGCAATCACGTAGAGCATCACCATGATCGGTATTATTTTGGCGGAAATTTTATTTATCGTCGTCTTTTCCATGCGACCGTCTGCAGAATACATAATTGCATCCTTAATTTAGTTCATCAAATAATTATGGTGCGATATAAACCTGTTAAAAGAATAAAGTCGTGAGGCGCCCTGAAATAACGCTTACATAATACCGAACTTATCAAAGGCCTCGACGGTACTCATGCCTTTTCTCAGCGCGTGCAGCACTTCATTTTCACCTTTGGCCTTTTCAAACGCCCCGTGGAAGGCTTCATCCACCGCCTGCGCAGGGATAATCAGCACGCCGTCGCGGTCGCCAAAAATCACGTCGCCAGGCGCAACCCGCACGCCGTCCAGTTCGATAGGCACGCGCCAGTCAACCACCTTGCCGCGCGGTCCCTGATCCTGCGCGTAGCTGCCGAAGGAGGCCACCGGGAAACCGAGGTCCAAAATTTCATTGCTGTCACGATGGTAGCCATGAATGACGGCTCCGGCCGCCCCGCACTGCATGGCGCGGGTCGACATTAACCCGCCCCATTGCGCATAGCGTAGCGACCCGCCCGCACAAATATAAACTTCGTTCTTTTGCAGATCGTCCAGCGCGTGAAACATTAAGCCGAACGGCTTTTCGCTGAGTGAATTATGGCCCGGAGCGCTTTGCTGGAAATAATCTGCCTCGAGTACCGGCATCGCCCGGCCAATAATAACCATATTGGCATCAATCGGTTTTAACTGCGGCGATAAAAACTGATGGAGTAATCCCATTGAATCCAGAATATCCCCCACTAATGCAACAAAGAGCTTTTCTTTTGCTAATGCAAATAACGTTTCATCATCTGACCAGGCGTGGCTCATAATATTTCCTCTGTGTATTATTCAGGATGGGGTTCACGTTTAATTTCACTACCTGACTTACCCGATAAAAAGTTCAGGTCGGCACCGGTGTGCGCCTGCAGCACCGTCTGGATATAAAGGCTGGCGTAGCCGCGGGGATAATCAGGATATTCCTGCGGTCGGTTTTCTTTACGCCTACTCAGTTCGCTATCGCTGACGTGCAGCGTCAGCCGGCGCTCGCGGCAGTTCAGCTCAATCATGTCGCCGTTTTCCACCACCGCCAGGGTTCCACCGATGGTCGATTCCGGGCTGACGTGCAGGACAATCGTGCCAAATGCAGTGCCCGACATGCGCCCGTCCGAGATGCGCACCATATCGCGCACGCCCTGCTGCAGGATCTTCAGCGGCAGGCCAAAGTTGCCGACTTCCGGCATGCCCGGATAGCCCTTTGGCCCCACGCCCTTCAGCACCAGAATATCGTCGGGCCGCACGTCCAGATCCGGGTCATTGATGCGTCGGTTATAATCTTCGATGTTCTCGAAAACGACCGCTCGCGCGGTATGGTTGAGCAGCGCCGGCGTCGCGGCCGAAGGCTTTATCACCGCGCCGTCGGCGCAAAGGTTGCCCTTCAACACAATCGTTCCGGCGTCATCCAGCAGCGCATTGTGCCGCTGCGCAATGACGCGCTCGTTTAAAATCGCCGCCTCGCGGTAGTTTTCCTCCAGGGTTTTGCCGTTGCACTGCAGCACCTGGCTATGCAGCTTGTCGGTAAGCTGGCCGATCACCGCCGGAACGCCGCCCGCGTAGTAGAAATCCTCCATCAGAAACTCCCCCGACGGTTTCAGGTTTGCCAGCAGGGGAACGTTCTGGCTAAAGCGGTCAAAATCCTCCAGCGTCAGCGGCACCTCGATCCGCCCGGCAAGCGCCAGAAGATGCAGGATAAAGTTGGTGGAGCCACCGATGGCCGCATTGACGACGATGGCGTTCTGGAAAGCCTCGCGGGTCAGGATCTGCGACATACACAGATCCTCTTTCACCATCTCGACAATACGCCGGCCGGACAGCCGGGAGACCCGACGACGCGCGGCGTCAACGGCGGGAATGGCGGCCGAACCCGGCAGCGACATGCCTAGCGCCTCGACCATGCAGGAGAGCGTGGACGCGGTGCCCATCGTATTGCAGGCGCCGGGGCTGCGCGACATGGCGTTTTCCACCTCGTCAAACTCGGCCTGGCTCATCAGGCCCGCACGCAGGTCCTCGCTAAATTTCCACAAGTCGGTGCCGGAACCGATATCCGCCCCGCGATATTTGCCGTTGAGCATCGGTCCGCCGCTCACTACCAGCGTCGGTAAATCCACGCTGGCCGCCCCCATCAGGCAGGATGGCGTCGTTTTGTCGCAGTTGGTGAGCAGCACCACGCCGTCAATGGGATTCGCGCGAATCGACTCTTCAACATCCATGCTGGCAAGGTTGCGGAACAGCATGGTCGTCGGCTTCATTAGCGCTTCCCCGAGCGACATCACCGGAAACTCAAAAGCCACCCCGCCGGCTTCGAGAACGCCCATTTTGACCTGCTCGGCAAGATCGCGTAGATGCGCGTTGCAGGGGGTTAATTCAGACCAGGTATTACAAATCCCGATAACCGGGCGACCATCAAAAATATCATTGGGCAGCCCCTGATTTTTTAACCAGCTTCTGGCAATAAACCCTGATTTATCCTTGCGTCCAAACCACGTCTGGCTACGATATTTTTTCATTACGTTGCGCCCATTTTCCAGAAAAGGTGAGAGTTAGCGGCAGTGTAATTGATGTGGCGATCCCGTCAATTAGCCGCAAGATGCCGGCAAAATCCTCCGTTTGTGAGTGAGTAAATAGAATCTTCGCTCCCGCTCGCCCCATGCTTTTACAGGTAAAAGTCAAAAAGACCCTGCGGTTATTGATGGCAAAAATATTATTTAATATCAGCGCAATATAGTTAGGTTGCTTTTTGCGGGTTTCATATATAAAAGTTAAATTCCCGCAAAGAAATCGCGAAAATGTGATCTGTATCGGAATAGCTGCCGCGGCCTGGCACAGCGGCTGCCCCGACAGGAGGCACAAAGGGCAGCGGATCAGCTACCGGACGTAAACCAGACTTTGCTCATTGCGGTCTGGTTGAGTAGCATTAGGCTCAATTTAATCGGACCATCGCGAGAATCCTGCATGCAAAACCGGCTGACCATCAAAGATATCGCGCGCTTAAGCGGCGTCGGGAAATCGACGGTATCGCGCGTGCTCAACAATGAAAGCGGCGTCAACGAGCGCACCCGCGAGCGGGTGGAAGCGGTTATGCAGCAGCACGGCTTCTCGCCCTCCCGCTCCGCGCGCGCCATGCGCGGTCAGAGCGATAAGGTGGTGGCGATTATCGTCACCCGTCTGGACTCGCTGTCGGAAAACCTCGCCGTGCAGACCATGCTGCCCGCTTTTTACGAGCAGGGTTACGATCCGATTATGATGGAGAGCCAGTTCTCCCCGGCGCTGGTCGGCGAACATCTCAGGATCCTCGCCCGCCGCCATGTCGACGGCGTGGTGCTGTTTGGCTTTACCGGCATTACCGAAGAGATGCTCACACCGTGGCGCGAAACCCTGGTGCTGCTGGCCCGCGACGCGCCGGGCTTCGCCTCGGTCTGCTACGACGACGACGGGGCGGTGAGGATGCTGATGCAGCGCCTCTACGATCGCGGCCATCGCCATATCAGCTTCCTCGGGGTGCCGCACAGCGACGTCACCACCGGCCAGCGCCGCCATCAGGCCTACCTCGATTTCTGCCAGCAGCACCGGCTCACGCCCACCGCCGCGCTGCCGGGCCTCGCCATGAAGCAGGGTTATGAAAACGTCGCCAGCGTTCTCGGCGCCGACACCAGCGCCCTGCTGTGCGCCACCGATACCCTCGCCCTTGGCGCCAGCAAGTACTTGCAGGAGCAGCGCATCGACAGCCTGCAGATCGCCAGCGTCGGCAGCACGCCGCTGATGAAGTTCCTGCACCCGGAAATTCTCACCGTCGATCCGGGCTACGCCGAGGCCGGACGCCAGGCGGCACGGCAGCTGATCGAACAGATCGCTGGCAACGCTAACCCTCGTCAAATCGTCATTCCCGCGGCGCTGATTTAATCTCGTCGGCAGGATTTATGTGATCGTGGCTGCGTTTCGGGAACGTTCCCATTTTGCAAACGAAGCGGAGCGGTTAGGATTCGTCTCAGTTCATTACGCAATCTCTTCCCTCTGTTTTGAGGCCTCACAATGAGTAAAGTAAATCAGCAGGACATCGATAAATTAATCGAACTGGTGGGCGGGCGCGACAACATCGCCACCGTCAGCCACTGTATTACCCGTCTGCGCTTTGTACTGAATAACCCGGCCATCGCCAGGCCGAAAGATATTGAACAGCTGCGCATGGTAAAGGGCTGCTTTACCAACGCCGGGCAGTTCCAGGTGGTGATCGGCACGGACGTGGACGACTACTACAAGGCGCTGCTGGCCACCACCGGCCAGGCCTCGGCGGATAAAGAGCAGGCCAAACAGGCCGCGCGGCAGAACATGAAGTGGCACGAGCAGCTGATCTCGCACTTTGCCGAGATCTTCTTCCCGCTGCTGCCGGCGCTGATCAGCGGCGGCCTGATCCTCGGCTTTCGCAACGTAATCGGCGATCTGCCGATGAGCAACGGCCAGACGCTGGCGCAAATGCACCCGTCGCTGAAAACGATCTATGACTTCCTGTGGCTGATTGGCGAAGCCATCTTCTTCTACCTGCCGGTCGGCATCTGCTGGTCAGCGGTGAAGAAAATGGGCGGCACGCCGATCCTCGGCATCGTGCTGGGCGTTACGCTGGTTTCTCCCCAGTTGATGAACGCCTATATGCTCGGCCAGCAGGTACCGGAAGTATGGAACTTCGGCCTGTTTACCATCGCTAAAGTGGGCTATCAGGCGCAGGTGATCCCGGCCCTGCTGGCGGGCCTGGCGCTGGGCTTTATCGAAACGCGCATGAAGCGCATCGTGCCTGACTACCTCTACCTGGTCATCGTCCCTGTGTGCTCCCTGATCCTGGCGGTGTTCCTTGCTCATGCCTTTATCGGCCCGTTTGGCCGCATGATCGGCGACGGCGTGGCCTTCGCGGTACGCCATCTGATGACCGGTAGCTTCGCGCCGATTGGCGCCGCGCTGTTCGGCTTCCTGTATGCGCCGCTGGTGATTACCGGCGTCCATCAGACCACCCTGGCTATCGATATGCAGATGATTCAGAGCATGGGCGGTACGCCGGTGTGGCCGCTGATTGCGCTGTCCAACATCGCCCAGGCCTCGGCGGTAGTCGGCATTATTATCGCCAGCCGCAAGCAGAATGAGCGTGAAATCTCCGTCCCGGCGGCGATCTCCGCCTACCTTGGCGTCACCGAGCCGGCGATGTACGGCATCAACCTGAAGTACCGCTTCCCGATGCTCTGCGCGATGGTCGGCTCCGGCCTCGCCGGGCTGCTGTGCGGCCTGAACGGCGTGATGGCGAACGGGATCGGCGTCGGCGGCCTGCCGGGCATCCTCTCCATCCAGCCGACCTACTGGCAGGTTTACGGCCTGGCAATGGCTATCGCCGTCGTCGTGCCGATTGTTCTCACGACCTTCGTGTACCAGCGCAAATTCCGCCAGGGCACCTTGCAGATTGTCTGATTTTATCTTCCTTCCGGGGCGCAAACGCGCCCCCTCGTTGTCGCAGGAAAGCACTATGAATACCCTTCCCCTCTGGTGGCAAAACGGCGTTATTTACCAAATCTATCCGAAGAGTTTCCAGGATACGACCGGCAGCGGTACCGGCGATCTGCGTGGGGTCACCGCGCGGCTCGACTACCTGCACAAGCTCGGCGTGGACGCCATCTGGCTGACTCCGTTCTACGTCTCTCCGCAGGTGGATAACGGCTACGATGTGGCGAACTACACCGCCATCGATCCAACCTACGGCACGCTGGATGATTTTGACGAGCTGGTGGCCGAGGCGAAAGCGCGCGGCATCCGCATCGTGCTGGATATGGTGCTTAACCACACCTCAACCGCCCACACCTGGTTCCGCGAGTCGTTAAAGAGAGAGAGCCCGTACCGCCAGTTTTATATCTGGCGCGACGGCGAGCCCACCACCCCGCCGAATAACTGGCGCTCAAAATTCGGCGGCAACGCCTGGCAGTGGCACGCCGAAAGCGGCCAGTACTATCTGCACCTGTTCGCCGCCGAGCAGGCGGACCTCAACTGGGAAAACCCGGCCGTGCGCGCGGAGCTAAAAAAGGTCTGCGAATTCTGGGCCGACCGCGGCGTTGACGGCCTGCGCCTCGACGTCATCAACCTGATCTCGAAAGAGCAGACCTTCCCGTCCGACGCCGAGGGCGACGGCCGCCGCTTCTATACCGACGGCCCGCGCGTGCACGAATTCCTGCAGGAGATGAGCCGCGACGTCTTCACCCCGCGCAATCTGATGACGGTCGGGGAGATGTCCTCCACCACCCTGGAGCACTGCCAGCAGTACGCGGCGCAGGAGGGCCAGGAGCTGTCGATGACCTTTAACTTCCACCACCTGAAGGTGGATTATCCCGGCGGCGAAAAATGGAGCCTCGCGCGTCCTGACTACGTGGCGCTGAAGGCGCTGTTCAGCCACTGGCAGCAGGGGATGCACAACCGCGCGTGGAACGCGCTGTTCTGGTGTAACCACGATCAGCCGCGCATCGTTTCGCGCTTCGGTGACGAGGGCGAATACCGGGTTCCGGCGGCCAAAATGCTGGCGATAGTGCTGCACGGGATGCAGGGCACCCCCTATATCTACCAGGGGGAAGAGATTGGCATGACCAATCCGCACTTCTCGCGAATCAGCGACTATCGCGACGTCGAAAGCCACAACATGTTTATTGAGCGTGCCGCCCAGGGGCAGGCGCCCGACGAGCTGCTGGCGATTCTGGCCAGCAAATCCCGCGACAACAGCCGGACGCCGATGCAGTGGAGCGGCCGCGAGAACGGCGGCTTCAGCGAAGGCGAGCCGTGGATTGCATTGTGCGATAACTATCGCCACATCAACGCCGAGTCGGCGCTGGCCGCTCCTGATTCGGTGTTTTATGCCTATCAGCAGCTGATCGCGCTGCGCAAAAACACGCCGGTGCTGACCTGGGGCGACTATCTCGATCTTTGCCCGGAGCATCCGTCTCTGTGGTGCTATCGCCGTCAGTGGCAGGGGCAAACGCTGGTGGTGGTGGCTAACCTGAGCCGTGAATTCCAGAACTGGCAGCCGGATGAGATCAAGGGCGACTGGCGGGTATTGATGAGCAACTACGCGGAAGCGGCGAATCGCCCGGCGGCCATGACCCTGCGTCCGTTTGAAGCCGTGTGGTGGCTGCAGGAGTAAGGCGACGCCGCGGCTGGCGCAGCGCTTGAGCGGGCTACGTTAGGGTAGCCCGGACTGGCGCCGCGCCTTTGTCGTCAGACTCTGTCGGCCGTTGACAGCGCGCTGCTGGCCTCCTGGCGGGTCGAGGCGTGTTCCTCTTTCGCCTTCAGGCGATCCCACGCCCGGAAGAACGGATAGTAAACCACCAGCGAAATCGTCAGGTTCACCACCTGCAAAATGGTCCCGGAAATATGCCCGCCGGTTGCCAGATAGCCGCTAATAAAAATCGGCGTGGTAAACGGCAGCGCAATCCCCGCCGGCGGAGCGACCAGCCCGGTCGCCATCGCGGTGTACGAGACAATCACCAGCAGAACCGGCGTCAGAATAAACGGCAGGAAGAAATAGGGGTTCATCACCAGCGGGATGCCGAACACCATCGGTTCGCTGATATTAAACAGCGCGCCGGGCGCGGCGATTTTACCCAGCTGCTTCATCTGCTGGCTGCGGCTTCTGAACAGCATAAACAGCACCAGCCCCAGCAGCGCCCCGGTGCCGCCGGGGGCAATCCACAGATCGTAAAACTGCTGCGTAATGATGTGCGGGATCGGCTGGCCGTTCTGAAACGCGGTGAGGTTTTCCGACATATTCGACAGCCACACCGGCTGAATAAACACCAGTACGATGGCATCCCCGTGCAGCCCCAGCGTCCACAGAATGCCGATCAGGATAACCGAGAAGATCATCCCCGGCAGCGTACCGCCGATGTGGTGCATCGGGATGCCGATAATGGTGGCGATCATGCTGTTAATGTCGCCGAACGGCGAAGCTTCGACGATCAGACGCAGCGCCAGCACCACCGCCAGCACGCAGAAGCCAGGGATCAGCGCGAGGAACGATTTCGCCACCGCCGGCGGCACGCCGTCCGGCATGCGGATAACCAGGTTACGGCCGGCGACAAAGCGATAAATCTCGGTGGAGAGCAGCGAAATCACGATGGCAACAAACAGCCCCTGGCTGCCCACCAGCCCAACCGGGATCACCCCTTTGACCACTTCCGCCGTGCCGTGTACCGGCATAAACAGGGTGCTTTGCGGGATCGTCATCACGAAGGCAACCAGCGACATGGCCCCGGCGGTCAGCGGATCGAGCGTGCGGTACTTCTCCGCCAGCCGGTAGGCAATCCCGAAGCTCGATATCAGCGCCATAATGTCGTAGGTCGCTTTGACCGGATAAAGAATTTTATCGCGCCAGACGTCGCCGAACAGGCCACTCATCATATCGGCATAGCCGGGAATGGGCAGGTAGGCGAAAATCAGGAAAAATGAGCCTATCAGCATAAACGGCATATTCAGAATAATGCCGTCGCGCACCGACAGGACGTGCTTTTGCCCGGCGATTTTCAACGCCGCAGGCATGACGTAACGTTCAATCCACGTAGTGTTCGACATAAGACGATCCCCAAAGGAAATAACGGTCAGTTAAATTGCGTCAGCCATTGACGGTTGATGGTTAAGACTTCGTCCAGCAGCGCCTGCGCGTCGGTGACGTTGCCCACCAGCGGGTTGGTCACCAGCGCCAGCAGCGCGCTATCGCGACAGCCGTGTACCGCGGCTTCAATGGTCAGCCGCTCAAAGGCCTTCACCTGCTGCGTCAGGCCGTTCATCGCTGGCGGCAGCGCGCCGAAGGTCAGCGGGCGGGCGCCCTGGGCATCAATAATGCTGTTGGTTTCCACCACCGCGTCATCGTCCAGGCCGTGAATCGCCCCGTTGTTGCGGGTGTTCACCACCATCTCCTTGCCCAGATTGTTATGAATCGCGTTGATGAGCTCCACGGCAACCTCGGAGTACCAGGCGCCGCCGCGGAAGCTGAGCTGCTCCGGCTTCTCATCGAGGGCCGGGTTGGCGTACAGCGCGAACAGCTCCTGCTCGACCTTCATCACCTGCTCGGCGCGAGTGCCTTTGGTTTTTGCCGCCGCGATCTCCTCCGCCAGCATCGCCGGCGTCAGCCAAAAATAGCGGTGATAGGGGCAGGGAATGGCGTTCAGCGCGCGCAGGAACGGCGCCGGCCACGGCAGCTCTTTGATATTGTTCATCGACAGCGCCTGGCCATCGCACAGCATGTCGATTACCTTGCGGGTCACGTCTTCGCGCCCCTGCATCACTTTATGTACCCACACCATATGGTTGAGCCCGGCAAAGCGCAGGTTAACCTCTTCCTCCTTCGCGCCCAGCATGCCGGTAATCATGTGCTGCATATTAATCGGCACGTTGCACAGGCCGATAATCTTCGCCTTGCTGTAGCGGCTCACCGCCTCGGTGACAATCCCGGCCGGGTTGGTGAAGTTGAGGATAAACGCCTGCGGCGCCAGCTGCTCAACCTTGCGCGCCACCTCAAGGATCGCCGGGATGGTGCGCAGCGCTTTGGCGAATCCGCCCACGCCGGTGGTTTCCTGACCCAGCAGGTTGTACTTCAGCCCGAGGCGCTCGTCGCCGGCCCGCGCCGCCAGCTGCCCGACGCGCAGCTGGGTCAGGACGAAGCTGGCCCCGCGGATCGCCTCGTCCAGCGCAAAGTGGACGCTGACTGTAACCTGCTCCAGCCCTTTGCGGGTCAGCATCCGCCGCGTCAGCGCGGCGATAATTTCCACCTTCTCCCTGCCTGATTCAACGTCAACCAGCGCCAGCTCCGTGACCGGAAGCTGTTCATAACGAACGATAATTCCTTCAATAAGCTCCGGCGTATAGCTACTGCCGCCGCCAATGACGGCAATTTTTAGTGCTTGCATAGAGACCTCTTTCGGCATGCAGAGAGCCGCGCGCGGTTGACGTGAGCGCGCGTGATGGTTCAGGGATATGAGAGAAAAATCAGGAATTAAGCAGCGCGAGCGCCTTATCAAGTACCGCCGCGCCGCGCATCATGCCGTAGTCGGCCATATCGATCACCGCGACCGCTTTTCCGTGCGGGGCGGCCAGCGCGCTCAGGCGTCCGGCCTCATACTTCACCTGCGGCCCCAGCAGGATCACGTCGGCGTTGGCCAGTTCGCGCTCAAATTCCGCTACCGCCACCGCGTAGATATCCAGCGACAGCGCGCGCTGCTGCGCCTCGGCTTTCATCTTCGTTACCAGCATGCTGGTTGACATACCTGCTGCACAGCACAGAACGATTCGTTGCATGACCTCTCCCCCTGATGGATTTATGACCTCGCCCGTTAGGGCCTCAGCGAATATATTGTTAAGATTGTGTGAAAGTGAAGGCTATATGAAAATAATTTTCACCAATGTGATCGAAACGTAATTTTTGATCATTATTGCTCGCGCCGTTTAGCCGATTACCGGCGAAACCATAGGAAATACCTTGGGCTGGTGCTATAAATAGGCGCAGGCGGTAAGTGAAAAATATTTTCAACGTGATGTTCTGGGGAAAGGGAAGGTCAGGATGGATATCGTAGGTCAGTTACAGCAAGGGCTGGTGCGCTTTAGCACCCAGGAGTCGCGGGTTGCGGCGTTTATTCTGGAAAATTTGAGCTTTACCGCCAGCGCGTCCATCGATGAACTGGCCGCCAGTGCCGGGGTCAGTCCGGCCACCATCACCCGCTTCGCCCGCTCCGTTGGCTGCGAGGATATTCGCGATCTGCGCAAGCAGCTGGCGCAGGCCAGCGAGCGCCGGACTAGCTGGGTGAGCCCGAACAGCCACGCCCTGCCCGCCGCCTGGCGCGACAGGCTGAGCTATCTTGGCGATACGCTGACCCGGCAGCTGGCGCAGACCTCGGAGGCGGCGGTCGAGAAGCTCAAATCCCGCCTGCTGACCGCGCGCGCCGTGCACTGCTTCGCGCTCGGCGCCCAGGATGTTGCCCTCGCCACGCTGCTGCAGCACCAGCTGCTGCCTTCCGGCATCGCCATCAACCTGTGCCAGGACAGCGCCCTGATGCGCATGACGGCCTCGACGCTGAGCGACGATCACCTGCTGCTGGTGCTGGTCACCGCCGGCGCGGACAATATTTTGCAAAGCGCGACCCTGCAGGCGCGAACCCAGGGGGTAACCATCATCGCCCTGGCACCGGAAAACCACGCCCTGGCCAACATGGCTGCCGGGATTATTCCGCTCCCCGATAGCCCGCAGCTGGCTCGCTACGCCCTGCTGCTGCTGGTCGATCTGCTGAACGATACGCTCATTGCCTGAGCCGCACCGCCTGGCGCCTGCTCGGGCGGCGTCACGACATTTTTATGCTTGTTTTTTAAGCAGATAAATTTACATTTAGCGCAAGCGCCCATCATCCGTACTCTCACCTTTTTACTTTGTCCTGCATCAATAAAATCGCAAACATCTTTGATGCAAATCACTACATATAGAACTTAAAATGCGTCCCGGCCCTACATATTGTATTAATCGTCTATTATGTCGACACAGCCCATCGTACTCAGGCGGTGGTGGGATGTGGATAAAACGGGCCGGAACCGCAGGAAAACGGCGGCAGCTATAGCCCCTCGCGACCTCGGTATACCTTCCGCCTCTGTGGATAACCTGTTCTATAAAGTATGGAGTGATCATGACACCGCATGTGATGAAACGAGATGGCTGCAAAGTGCCGTTTAAGTCAGAGCGCATTAAGGAAGCAATTCTGCGTGCAGCTAAAGCAGCGGGAGTCGATGACGCAGACTATTGCGCCACCGTCGCAGAAGTCGTTAGCCAGCAAATGCAGAACCGGGCTCAGGTCGATATCAGCGAAATCCAGACCGCCGTTGAGAACCAGCTGATGTCCGGTCCGTGGAAGCAGCTGGCTCGCGCCTATATTGAATATCGCCACGATCGCGATATCGAGCGTGAAAAACGCGGCCGCCTGAACCAGGAGATTCGCGGCCTGGTAGAGCAAACCAACTCGTCCCTGCTTAACGAAAACGCCAACAAAGACAGTAAGGTGATCCCCACCCAGCGCGACCTGCTGGCCGGGATTGTCGCCAAACACTACGCTCGCCAGCACCTGCTGCCGCGCGACGTGGTGCAGGCGCACGAACGCGGCGAGATCCACTATCACGATCTCGACTACTCGCCGTTCTTCCCGATGTTTAACTGCATGCTGATTGACCTCAAGGGCATGCTGACCCACGGCTTTAAAATGGGCAACGCCGAGATCGAGCCGCCGAAATCTATCTCTACCGCCACGGCGGTTACGGCGCAGATTATCGCCCAGGTCGCCAGCCATATTTACGGCGGGACCACCATCAACCGTATTGATGAAGTGCTGGCGCCGTTCGTGGCCGAAAGCTGCAAGAAGCATCGTAAAATCGCCGAAGAGTGGCAGATCCCGAACGCCGAAGAGTACGGCCGCTCGCGTACCGAGAAAGAGTGCTACGACGCCTTCCAGTCGCTGGAATACGAAGTCAATACCCTGCACACCGCCAACGGCCAGACGCCGTTCGTCACCTTTGGCTTTGGCCTCGGCACCAGCTGGGAATCGCGTCTGATTCAGCAATCCATTCTGCGCAACCGCATTGCCGGTCTGGGTAAAAACCGCAAAACGGCGGTGTTCCCGAAGCTGGTCTTCGCCATTCGCGACGGCCTGAACCACCGGTTCGGCGACGCCAACTACGACATCAAGCAGCTGGCGCTGGAGTGCGCGAGCAAGCGCATGTATCCGGATATCCTCAACTACGATCAGGTAGTGAAGGTCACCGGCTCGTTTAAAACGCCGATGGGCTGCCGCAGCTTCCTCGGGGTGTGGGAAAACGAAGATGGCGAGCAGATCCACGAGGGTCGTAACAATATCGGCGTGATTAGCCTGAACCTGCCGCGCATTGCGCTGGAAGCCAAAGGTGACGAAGCGGCCTTCTGGAAGCTGCTCGACAGCCGCCTGGAGCTGGCTTACAAAGCCCTGATGACGCGCATTGCGCGCCTCGAAGGGGTGAAGGCCCGCGTCGCGCCGATCCTCTATATGGAAGGCGCCTGCGGCGTACGCCTGAAGGCGGACGACGACGTGGCGGATATCTTTAAAAACGGCCGCGCGTCGATTTCGCTGGGCTATATCGGCATTCACGAAACCATCAACGCGCTCTCCGGCAACCAGCATATGTACGACAGCGACGCGCTGCGCGAGAAAGGCATCGCCATCGTCAAGCGCATGCGCGACGCCGTGGAGCAGTGGAAGGAGGAGACCGGCTACGGCTTCAGCCTCTACAGCACGCCGAGTGAAAACTTGTGCGATCGCTTCTGTCGCCTCGATACCGCCGAGTTTGGCGTCATCAGCGGCGTGACCGATAAGGGCTACTACACCAACAGCTTCCATCTCGACGTCGAGAAGAAGGTGAACCCTTACGATAAGATCGACTTCGAAGCGCCTTACCCGCCGCTGGCTAACGGGGGCTTCATTTGCTACGGCGAATACCCGAACATTCAGCACAACCTGAAGGCGCTGGAAGACGTCTGGGACTACAGCTACCAGCACGTGCCGTACTACGGGACCAACACGCCAATCGACGAATGCTACGAGTGCGGCTTTACCGGCGAGTTCGAGTGCACCAGCAAAGGGTTTACCTGCCCGAAATGCGGCAACCACGATGCGGCCCGCGTCTCGGTAACCCGCCGCGTGTGCGGCTATCTCGGCAGCCCGGACGCCCGTCCGTTCAACGCCGGCAAGCAGGAAGAAGTTAAACGACGCATTAAGCACCTGGGGAATGGGCAGATCGGTTAAAGAGCAATGAGCTCTTCCCGGATAGCGGCGCATAGCGCCTTATCCGGGCTACCACTGCCGTACCGGGAAATGGCCGCACTCCGCCGTTTTTGCAAATCCATTAGCGTCAGAGCAAGGCGGCAAACGAAGGAACCCCATGCTGCCATGTGGGTTTCCTCAACTCAGTTGGCGTTGTAGCAAGGCGGCAAACAAGTAAGCCCCGGGGAGCTTACTGTAGTAAGTGACCCGGGCGGGCGAGCGCAGCCAACGCCGCTACAGCGTCAAATGAGAAGAGGAAACAATGAATTATCACCAGTACTACCCTGTCGATATCGTCAACGGCCCCGGCACCCGCTGCACCCTGTTCGTCTCAGGCTGCGTCCACGAATGCCCCGGCTGCTATAACAAGAGCACATGGCGGCTCAGCTCCGGCCTGCCGTTCACCACCGAAATGGCCGACCGCATCATCGCCGACCTCAACGACACGCGCATTCAGCGCCAGGGGATCACCCTCTCCGGCGGCGATCCCCTGCATCCGCAGAACGTATCGGAGATCCTCGCGCTGGTGCAGCGCATTCGCGCCGAGTGTCCCGGGAAGGATATCTGGATGTGGACGGGCTACAGGCTTGAGGAGCTCAACGACGCGCAGATGGCGGTGGTCGACCTGATTAACGTGCTGGTCGACGGCAAGTTCGTGCAGGATCTAAAAGACCCGATGCTTATCTGGCGCGGCAGCAGCAACCAGGTGGTGCACCATCTGCGCTAGCCGCGCTTAAAAGCGGCTGACGCACTCCATTGCCACGGTTTTAAATTCGTCAAAGCTGCCGGTGGCGGCAAGGCGGGTCATCGCGCGTTCGCGCAGGAAAGTCACGAAAATATCGTAGATCGCCATCGCCTCTTCATACTCGCTCTTGCTGATGGCCAGCAGGAAGATGATATGGGCGGTTTCGTCGCCCCAGACCATGCCGTTCGGGGCAATCACGGTGTAGACCACCGTTTTTTTCGCCAGCAGACCGAGGGCGTGCGGTAGCGCAATGCCGTCGCCGAGCATGGTGCTGACGATGGCCTCACGCTCGACAACCGAGTCATAAAAACCGGCGTCGACAAAACCTTCCTCCTGCAGCTGCCAGCACAGTTCGGCAAACAGCGTCTGGCGATCGATGGGGGTGTCGATTACCCGGAAATGGGCCTCATCGAAATACTTATCCAGCATCCACGGACGGGTTCTGTCCACCAGCACCAGCTTACCGATCTGATCCAGCTGATAATCCGTCGGGAACGGCGCGATGGTGACCACCGGCTTATCCTTTTCACCGATGCGCACGGTGGAAATCACGAAATCCTCGGCAACGGCTTCAAGCAGCTCGTACTCGCGCTGCGACAGGGTGGCGGCAATTTCCAGCTGCGGATATTTGCGCTGCAGGGTTGCCTCGATCATCCGCACCATCGCGTTGCTGGTATCGCACACCAGCAGCACGCGCGGCTGGCGCTGGTAGCCGATATTGTAGTGCCGCTCGAGGCCGACGCCGATGTGCAGCACCAGGAAGCCGATCTCGTTTTCGCTGATCGCATAGGGGGTGTATTTCCCCCAGCTGGAGACGGCCGCCAGGGTCATATCCCACGCCATCGGATAGTGCTGCTTGATGTTATCCAGCAGCGGATTGGGGATCATTATCTGGTAGCGCACCCGGGTGATCATGGTCTTAATATGGGTCAGCAGATCGGCGTGCAGCTGGGCGTCATCAAGCAGGTTGTAGTTATACTGGGTATTGATATAGCGCAGGATGTAGTTCACCAGCGCTTCGTCGTCATCGGCGCTGATGGTGCCCGGATCGACGTCCTGTACCTGGCGGGCGGCAAGGTGCACGCACAGCCACTCCTCTTCCGCCGCGGAGAGCGCCTTCCCCGCCAGCTGCTGCAGCATCCCGACCAGCTCTCTTGTGGCATCGCGCACGTTCTGCGCCACGTCTTCAGCGCTAAATTCCGCCAGCGGATAGCCCTCGCTGGCGCGACGCACCACCACCGCGCTGTAGAGGCGGATAAAGCGCTCGCCCTCATCCGTCAGACGGACGTGGTGGCGGGTGAGGATCTCCTGCAGCTCGCGCGCCAGCCAGGAGGAACCCTCCGCGCTCAGGCCGCCTTTATCCACCGGCAGCGGCAGTCCGCCCTGCTGAGCATGCTCCCACAGAAGGTCTGTCAGGCAGGCGCGAATCGACACTTCGCTGCCGAACAGCTTCATGCCGTGCCGCGGGCGCGTCTCGAGGGTCAGCTGGTAGCGCTGGAAACGTTCGCGCACGTCCACCATATCGCTCTGCAGCGTGGCGCGGCTGACGAACCACTCGTCGGCGAGATCTTCGAGCTTGAGCGAAAAGGCCGAGGTCAAAAAGCGTATCAGCAAAAAGTTGATGCGATCCTGCGCGGTACGCGGAATATGCTGCGCCTTCGGCGCCGTCTCCTCCAGCGTCTGGTACAGGGTCGGGTCGTCAACGTTGAGCCGATAGCCGCTGCCGCGGATAAGCATAAACTGCGCCCCGTAGGGCAGCAGCAGCGCGTTAAGCGCCGTGATATCGGCGCGTACGGTACGGGTAGAAACTGACAGCCGCTGCGCCAGTTCATCCTGCGGCAGCGTTTCGTTTTGCAGCAGGCTAAACAGCTGCGCTAAACGTTGGTTGGGGAATCGCATGTCAGTTCCTTCATCTTTACGGCTCAAGGTTGAGCGGATATCACCATCTGTGACGGGCTGCCTACCGGAGTATAGTCCGGGGAAAAGGTCAGCCTGCCGCTTTCGGGCGCCACGCCGAAACGGGTGATATTATCGCTACGCTGGTTCATGACGTACAGCCACTGCCCCTGATTATCCAGAGTGAGCGTTCGTGGGTAGTCCCCGCGCGTCCAGATATCTTCCTGATGGCTCAGGCTACCGTCCGCCATCACGCTAAAGTGCGCGATGCTGTTATGCAGGCGGTTCGCCACGTACAGCTGCCTGCCGTCGGCGCTCAGCGCCAGGCCAGCGGCAAAGCTGGTCCCTTTATAGCCCTTCGGCAGCGCGGAGATCGTTTTACCCTCGCGCAGCAGACCGCTGGCCTTATCAAGATGATAGAAGGTGAGCGTAGAGGACTCTTCGTTAATCAGCCACAGCCCGTCACCCTTCGGCGTGAAGACAAAGTGACGCGGCCCGGCTCCCGGCGAAGATGCGGAGATAAACGGCGGATCGTTGGGGGTCAGCTTGCCGCTGGCGCCATCCATCCGGTACTGATAGATCCGATCCAGCCCCAGATCGGTGGAGTAAACGTATTTCCCGCTGGGATCGGCCGAGATCATATGGGCGTGGGGGCCGTTATGGTCGCTAATGGCAAAGCTGCCCTCAACCGCCGCCGCCGGGCGCGCCGCGCCTGCCGGACCCTGGTCCTGATGCACGTCCACCGCCTCGCCAAGGCGACCGTCTTCCTGCACCGGCAGCACGGCGGTCGTGCCGCTGACGTAGTTTGCCACCAGCAGATGGCGACCGTCCGGCGTCAGGGAGAGATAAACCGGCCCGGCCCCGCCGGAAGAGACCTGGTTTAGCTCGCTCAGCTCGCCGTTAGCCCCCACACGCCACGCCTGCACCACGCCCTTTTCCACTTCGCTGGCGGCGTACAGGGTTTTGCCATCGCGCGAAACGGTGAGCTGCGCGGCGTTAGGCAGGGAGCTGACCAGCGTTCTGTTGCTCAACGCGCCGGTTTTCGCCTCAACGGTAAAGCGATACAGGCCTTCACCGTTGGGGTTGTAGGTGCCGACCCAGGCGTACTGCGCCTGGGCGCAGGTGCTGGCGGCGAGCAGGGAAAGTGAAGCAACAAGCAGGTGACGAGCGGCAGGCATAGTGACTCCTTGATGGTTCGGTAGGGTAAGGTGGCTGTCCCCCGCCCCGCCCTTGCGGCGGAGTTCGGGGGACGGCAGAGCAATGACTATTTAACCAGCGCCCTGGTCATCTCCAGCAGCTGACGCACGTCCACCGGACGGGTGTTGCCGCTCTCTTTATCGATAATAGAGCTGTAGATGTGAGGGATGATTTTGCTGACGCCGGCGTCCAGCGCGATCTGCAGGATCTCGCCGTAGTTTTGCAGATCGATCCCGCCGGTCGGCTCCAGCCAGAAATCGTGGCGGGCGCAGGCCTGCGCGACGGCGAGGTACTCATCGCGGTGCTTCAGGCCGCCCATCGGGAAGTATTTGATTGAGCTGCCGCCCATATCTTTTAGTAACGCAATGGCGGTTTCCAGCGGCACGATTCCGTCCGCCGCGCCGCTGCTCAGCGGGCCGGTGGAGATCTTCACCATCCCCGGCGTGCCGGTCGGCGACACCAGGCCGTTGACGACGGTTTCACTCTGCCCCAGCAGCGCGCGGCTGGTGCCGACGCCGGTAAAGACCTGGTTGACGTGCTGCGGCTGTACCTGGCGGGAGATCTCGCTGACCATCGCCGACTGGTTTGGATCCCCCGCGCCGAGGCCCACCGACAGCGCGTTATCGATAAGCCGGGCGTATTCACGCATATCGGCCACCGCGCTCGCCACGTCCGGATAGTTTTTAGAGAGCACGCCGACCAGAACATGACCTTCCGCCGCTTCGTAGATGTCGCGGGCATTGTCTTTGCTACCCGCCAGGACGTTCAGGCACACGCGATCGCGGTAAAAATTCGGGGTCAGTTTCATGCTTTCTTCTCCTTGTTCAGAACTTCGCCGATGCGGCGGGAGACGATCTCCAGCTGCTGTGCGCTAACGCTGCGCACGTCGGCCTCAATAATGCCTTCGTTGGCCTTATAGCCGCGGAAGTAGATGGCGTATTCGCCCTGCTTCAGCGCCTCAACCAGCTCGCCGGTGGCGATGCCGGTCACGGCTTCAGTAAACTTAATTTCCGCCCGCGCGATATCGCGGCCGGCGCTATCCCAGACCACCCGCGCGCTCACCCCGGTGAGGGCGTTGAGCTGGTTAATGAACGGCGTCATCTTCGCCACCATCTCATCGCCGCTCTCCTTGCGCGCCGTCAGGTAGTGTTCAATCGCGCAGGTCAGGCCTAGAATGCCCTCTTTACCGACCTTCATCGCCCGGCCAATGCCGCCTGACTGGCGTTTGACCCACTCCACGTACTGCGTTTTACCGATCACCAGGCCGCTGGTTGGGCCCTCAATCGCTTTGGCGCCGCTGTAAATCACCAGGTCGGCGCCGGCGCTGTAGTAGCACTGCAGATCTTCTTCTGCCGCCGCGTCGACGATCAGCGGCAGGTTGTGCTTACGCGCCACCACCACCGCCTGCTCAACGCTGAGCATGCTTTTCTGCACGCAGTGGTGCGATTTGATGTAGAGGATCGCCGCGGTGCGCGGGGTGATCGCCGCAGCCAGCTGATCGGCGGAGCACTCGTTGGCGTAGCCGGCTTCCACCAGCCTGCCGCCGCCCAGCGCCACCATCGTGCCCACCGGCGCGCCGAAGTTAACGTTATGCCCTTTCGGCAGGACGATTTCGTTGTTTTCGATCGGCGTGACGTGGAGGTTCTCCAGCAGCCAGCTGCTGTCTTTCACCAGCACCGCCGCCACCGACTGGGCGATCCCCGCGGAGGCGCAGGAAACAACGGTGGCCCCTTCGACGTCCAGCAGGTTGGCGATGTACTCGCCGGTTTTATTGACCAGGTCTTTCATTTCGAAGTAGTGGTTCATGCCGCTCATGACGGCTTCGACCACTTCCGGGCGCGGCGTGGATACGCCCAGCGCCGTCATGCGGCCTGAAGTATTAATAACCTGTTTTAAATTGTACTTTTCAAAAATCGAAGGCATTTTCCGCGCTCCCTTGTTCGGTCAGATAGCCCTTGCCTGCGCGAATCGCGGCAAGCGGCACCAGAATATTGTCAACCTGCAGGCTCTCTTTTTCGGCGTCGACCAGTACCGTCGGTGCATGCTGCAGAGCAAACAGGGTTAAATCTGCGTCGTAGCCCACGGCCAGGCGCCCTTTTTGCGTCAGGCGCAGCCCGTCAGCGGCGCTGGCGGTAACGCACTCCACCACCTGCGGTAGCGACATGCCGATGGCGAGAAACTTCGACATCACCAGCGCCAGCGAACGCACCGGGCCGTCAATACGGTTGCGGCAGTAAATATCGGAGCTGATGGTCTGCGGCAGGATGCCCAACGCTATCGCCCGGCGCGCCACCTCAAAGCTGAAGCTGGCGGTGCCGTGGCCGACGTCAAGGCGCACGCCGCGCTTCAGCGCGCGGGTCACGGAGGCGCGCAGCTCGCCGGCGGCGGTCAGAATGCGGTTCGGCTTGCCGTTATAGCAGTGGGTGATGATGTCCCCCGCGCTCAGCAGGTCGGCAATTTCATCGAGGTTCGGCGGGTTGTTGCCGATGTGCACCATCAGCGGCAGGCCGCCGTTTTCGCGCTGCATCGCCTTCGCCCGCTCGAGAGGGGTAATTCCGTTGTCGCCAACCACGCTGCTGCTCATGCGCGCCTTCAGGCCGACGATAAAGTCTGGGTGGCGCTTCACCGCCTGGCTTACCGCATCGGCATCGACGTTGGCCATATTGGCCAGCTCGTTCTGGGCAATCAGCCCGACGCGGGAGATGTTGAGCAGCGCAAAGACCTCGGTGGCCGCGCTGCGGGTCAGCTGATAAAAGTCGTCGATATCGTCCGCGCCGGTGCTGCCGGCATCAATCACCGAGGTCACGCCGGTGGCAATGCCCACGCTGTCCGGCTGGTCGTAATAAATCGGCGAGTTCGGGTAGCAGTGAACGTGGGAGTCAATCCAGCCGGCGCTGGCGTAGCAGCTGCCGTCCAGCTCAACGGTTTTGCACGCAGGCGCGCTAATCTCGCCCAGCGCCGCAATCTTCCCGTCCTGAATGGCGATATCAGTCAGGGTATCGTCGACGAGGCGCGCACGGCGCAGGAGTAAATCAAACATGGGTCTCTCCTGTTAAAGCGGGCGCTCGCGCGCCCGCAGGACTTAACCAATAGCAATCGGGAAAAGGGAACCGAGGATCATCGCGCCAAGGATGGCGCCGCCGGTGATCGGCTTCTGCCAGATGTAAAACAGCAGGGCGCCCACCAGAGAACCGATACCGATAGGAATCGATGCGGTCATCGCGCTGAGGATAATCAGCGGCCCAAGGAAGCGACCGGAGGCGTTACCTGCCCCCATCATGACGTCGGCACCGTAGGTGGAGTCGCTCTGATTGATGGTGAATTTACGCGCCAGAATGATGATGTAGCCGACGGCGAGGCCCAGCGCCAGGCCGGTAGCCAGCGAGGCGGCAAAGTTGGCCACCGGGAAGACGAAGCCCGCGCCCAGCAGCAGCGCCGGCACGCCGAGGCCGATACCGGTCTGAATCGCGCCACCGATATCAAGGATCCCCACCAGCGAACCTTCAATGATGCGCGCAAACAGGAAGCTGGCGCCAAACGCCGCGACCGCTCCGTAGGCACCGGTATCAATGCCCGCTTTCAGCATGGCCACGAAGGCCACTTCGTTAAACGCGCCGATGCCGTAGAGGTAGTACATGTGTGTCCCGGCGAAGACGCCGGAGGAGAGCAGGCCAACGAAGATCGGGAACGACCAGTCGGCATACCAAAAACCTTTATTCTGTTCCATTTAGAGGCTCCTGTTATTTGCCGCTGAGCGAGTTGTGAATCAGATCCAGCCAGTTCGGTACGCCCAGGTGGAAGGACTCCAGGGTCTTAATATCGAAGCCGCGGAAGAAGGCGCTCAGCACGAACAGTGCAACAATGGCGGACATCATCACTTTGGTGACGCGGTGCCAGCCGCTCTCTTCGACGCCCTTACCGATCAGGATACCCAGCACCAGACCCGGAACGGCGTTACCCATAATCAGCTGCGCGGCGCCGCCGAAAATGGTGGCCCAGAAGCCCGACTTTTTCCCGGCATCGATAGCCGCCAGCCAGAAGATAACCGGCATCACCGTGTTAACCAGCAGGTTAGCAGCGGGAACCAGGACCTTAACGGCGGTAACCTGCAGCGCTTCCGGCACGGAAGAGGCGGTCAGGTTAAGGAAGGAGACCACGAACATGCCGATAACGCCGCAGGCAATCGCCATCTTCTTCGGATCGTGCAGCGTCTCGCCGACGTTGCGGTTTTTCAGCATCAGCGCGGCGGCGCCCCAGTTAGGGATGATGCGGTGATCGACGTCCTGGGTGAAGGAGCCTGCTGCGACAGAAGAGGCCCAGGCGTTAAAGAAGAAGCCGAGGCCAAAGGAGAAGTGGGAAGCCGGATCGCCTTCACAGGAGTTCAGCTCGCCCAACGTACGAAATGCACCCATCCCTTGCGTGGTGGGCGCATGAAACATACGTGCCGCTCCGGCGCCCACGCCGACGCCGACCAGGCCGCCGATAATGAGCGATTTTATTAAAATTATCAGGAACATAGTTTAACCCTATGATGAGAATCAGGTTTGCGTGACGAAATCCACTTTATCGAGATTAATGGCGGTCACGTTGACGGTGACGTTCAGCTCCACGCTGTAGGTCCGTCGTTCACGGCGCAAAAAGAAGAATAAAAACGCTTCTTTGCGCACCGCTTCACGCGCATGAACAACCTCCACATCCTGTGGCTCAATACGCAGTAAGATGTGCGGCGAGGTTTTCATCACCGCCGCCTGCACGTGGTTCAGGGCATCGGCGAACGCCCTGGTCTTGCTCTCGCCTTTGCCCGTAACGCTCACCGTGGTGGTGAATTGCTCTTTCATACTCAGGCGCCGTATTTCTTTTTCCAGGCTTCTACCAGGCGCTCGCCCAGCTCTTCTTTATCCATAAAGCCGAAGCCCAGAACGTTGTAGCCTTCGTTGATAGCGGTGACGCCTTCATCAACGGAACGCATGCCGTATTTCGCTTTGTAGCCATGTTTGTTTTGCGCGGTAATGGCACCTGCGCCGCCGCTTCCGCAGAAGGAGATGCCGAAGGTGGCGTTCTCTGCCTTCATCATATCGCCCAGCTTCATATCAGCGGCAACGCCCGGTACCACGACTGCACGAGCTCCGGCTTTTTCCGCGCCAGCGG
This sequence comes from Klebsiella sp. 18074, assembly GCF_902705905.1. Taxonomy (NCBI): domain Bacteria; kingdom Pseudomonadati; phylum Pseudomonadota; class Gammaproteobacteria; order Enterobacterales; family Enterobacteriaceae; genus Klebsiella; species Klebsiella sp. 18074. Next base: position 82,497 of record NZ_CACSIS010000007.1, read on the forward strand.
CAACTTTCTGTCCTTTACCCAGGCGATCGCCAATTACTACGGTGATTTGTTCCATTTTTTAGCTCCTTACAGGTTTTCTTTTGCGACTTCGAAGTGGACGGACAGCAGCCAGGACTCTTCTTCTGGCAGGTTGCCGAATTGCGCGACCACTTCGCGGGCCAGCATCATTGAATCTTGTGAAATCTCTTCAAACAGGCTGGCATCCACTTCCGGCAGCGGCTCGCCGCTGATTGACCGGTGGGCCATAGCCCGCACGTGGGAGGTCAGCATCTGCTCCTGGACGGCGTTGGGGATGATGTTACGGCGACCTAGCAGGGTATAAACCTGCTGCAGCATCTTCTCAGCCAGCTGCTCGGTTTGCGTTGCCTGCTCCCCTACGTCGTGTGTTACCGCTCCGTTATTCACTTGTCTTACCCCGTTGATGTCTCTGGGGACAAAACTAACGCCGGGGGTGAGGAGTTTGTAGCGAGTTGTTTTCCACTTCGAAGTGGAAAGGCCGCCGGACGATGCGATCCATTGCACAGAATTGGCCTAAATCTGCCATTTTCGGCAAAACGGCGTGAGGAGAGTCACAAGAACGTCATTAAATTAGCGTGCGCAAGCGGCCGAAACGGCGGCAGAGAAGAGCTGGAAAATGTGACAGGGATTGGGTTTTATGCGAAGACGACGTGCAGGAGGTACCGGCTGATACCTCCTGGAAAAGATCTTAACGGTACTTCTGGTGGTAGGTGTTACGGGTGGTTTTGAACGCTTCCGCAGCGGCCTGCGCCTCTTTGACCTTGCCCTCATTGGCCAGCTTCAGGGCGCCGTCAATCTGGCCAATCAGGATATCGAGGCCGTGGCGATAGTCCTTCATCTCCGCGCTGTCCGCCGCTTTGCCTTCCAGCTTCGGCGGGGTCTCTTTCTGCGCATCGACCGCGGCGTCGCGCATCTTAGTCAGCGCCGCTTTCAGCTCGCCGGCATCAGCGGTCTTCTGCACCACCTGCAGATTCTGGGCGATGGTATCCATATCCTCGCCCAGATCGACGGCAAACGCCGACGCTGAACCCATCGCCAGGGCTGAGACAGCCAGCGCTGCTAACAGTTTTTTTCGCATTGCTCACTTCCTTTTTTATTATTTAAGCACAAGGAAAAGGCGCCACCTGGGCGCCCTTCTATACCCGTTATTCCTCAAGCCGAGGCCTGAATAATCCGGTATAACACGCCGTTATTGCCCGGCGATTTTCATCTCTGGCAGCAGCACGGAACCACACTGGATGTTGCTGCGCATTTCGATATCGTCGGCGACGGTCACGATATTACGCCACATATCTTTCAGATTTCCGGCGATGGTGATTTCGCTTACCGGATACTGAATTTCGCCATTCTCAACCCAGAAACCGGATGCGCCGCGCGAGTAATCGCCGGTCACGCCGCTGACACCCTGCCCCATCAGTTCGGTGACGACAAGCCCGGTGCCCATCTCTTTAAGCAACGTTTCAAAACTCAGGCCGCGGCCGTTGATTCGCCAGTTGTGGATGCCGCCCGCGTGTCCGGTGCTCTTCATGCCCAGCTTGCGCGCCGAGTAGTTGGTCAGCAGCCACTGCGTCAGAATGCCGTCCTTAATGATGTCGCGACGCTCCGTACGCACGCCTTCGCTGTCGAACGGCGTTGACGCCAGCCCTTTCAGCAGGTGCGGATGCTCCTCAATGGTCAGCCAGTCCGGCAGGATCTGGGTGCCAAGGGCGTCAAGCAGGAAGGTCGATTTACGGTACACCGCGCCGCCGGCAATCGCGCCGACCAGGTGACCAAACAGCCCGGTCGCCACTTCATTGGCAAAAATCACCGGCGCCTTCATGGTCGAGAGCTTGCGCGGCGCCAGGCGCGAAAGGGTGCGGCGGGCGCACTCGTCGCCCACCCACTCCGGCGACGCTAAATCTTCGATCGCGCGGCCGATGGTATAGGCGTAATCACGCTCCATATCGCCGTTTTCTTCCGCGATAACGCAGCTGGACAGCGAATGGCGGGTTGAGCAGTAGCCCTGCAGCATGCCGTGGCTGTTGCCGAACACCTTGATGCCGTAGTGGCTGTTGAAGCTGCCGCCTTCGGTATTGGTGATGCGTTTATCGGCCTGCAGCGCCACCTGTTCAGCGCGGGCGGCCAGCTCGATGGCCCGATCCGGCGTCACTTCCGCCGGGTGGAACAGGTCAAGATCCGGGGCGTCAAAGGCCAGCAGCTCTTTATCGGCAACGCCGGCAAACGGGTCCGGCGAAGTATAGCGGGCAATATCCAGCGCCGCCTGCACCGTACGGGCAATCGCCTGCGGGCTAAGATCGGTTGAGGAGGCGCTGCCCTTGCGATGCTGATGATAAACGGTGATGCCTAAGGCACCATCGCTGTTGAATTCTACGTTCTCCACCTCGCCGTAGCGGGTGCTGACGCTGATGCCGGTGGTTTTGCTGACGGAGACTTCAGCCCCGTCTGATTTACCTGCCGCCAGTTCCAGCGCCGTGGTCACGGCCTCTTCCAGCGCCTTACGCTGCTGTGCAACTTGAGAGATGACTTTCATCGCTAATGCCATAATGTAGGAAGGAGTTAATTGAAGTCTAACAGAGAACCGTTTTTCAGTGCGCGCCTTAACTGGTAACATTAGCCTCTTTTTTAAGGAGCCTGAGATGACAAAGCAGCCCGATGACTGGCTCGACGACGTTCCCGGTGATGACGTCGAAGATGAAGACGATGAAATTATCTGGGTCAGTAAAAGTGAAATTAAGCGTGACGCCGAAGAACTGAAGCGTCTTGGCGCGGAACTGGTAGAGCTGGGGAAAAACGCGCTGGATAAAATCCCGCTCGATACCGACCTGCGCGACGCCATTGAACTTGCCCAACGGATCAAGAAAGAGGGCCGCCGCCGCCAGATGCAGCTGATTGGCAAAATGCTGCGCAGCCGCGACGTTGACCCGATTCGCCAGGCGCTGGACAAGCTGAAGAACCGCCACAACCAGCAGGTTGCGCTGTTCCATAAGCTGGAGATGATCCGCGACCGTCTGATTGCCGATGGCGATGACGCGGTGCCGGAAGTGCTGAACCTGTGGCCAGAAGCTGACCGTCAGCAGCTGCGTTCGCTTATCCGTAACGCGCAAAAAGAGAAAGAAGGCAACAAGCCGCCGAAGTCCGCGCGCCTGATCTTCCAGTATCTGCGTGAGCTGGCCGAAGGCGAAAGCTAATTTAGCTCCCGCCCGCCTGGCTTTCCCGCAGGCGGCGCGCCTGTCCGGGCTACCTGATAACGTTTAACCTGTAGCCCGGCATGCGTGCGCATTGCCGGGAAGGCTGACTTTCCCCGCACCGCCCGCCCGCATGGGCTCTCCCGTTATCGCCGCCGTTCGGCCGTCCAGAGGCCTTATGTTCAGCGCCTTTCAGCTTTTTTGCGCCTGTTTTGCTTCTCTTTGCCTTCTCTTTTGCTTGCCTGCTGCTTGCCTGCTGCTTGCCTGAGTCTTTATCCTGCCTGTACGCCGTTTTGCCGAGCGTCAGCAGACGCGCTTTTTTGCTTTCTCAGCCGCCAACAAAAGCTGAATCGTTAAGGCTAATAATGCATAAATTCACATTTTCATAGCAACGATGACGCTATCTTGCATTAAAACAGGGCTTCAGTCGCAGTTAAAAACAACAAATCGCGCATATTCTCACCAGGTGAAGTACTTCACATTTTCATCATCCGCTAACCATTAGATTCCCTTCATTGATAACAATATCGATTCAGCAAAAAGGGACAAAAAATGAAAAAAACAGTAGCGTTGACGGCAGTAGCGATGATGATTTCTGGGCAAGTCGCGGCAAAAACATGGGTGCTGACAAGCGCTGAAAGCAGTACAGAGAAAGGAAACTGGCAGGTAAGCAGCGATCAGCTGAAGATAAAAGATCGCCATTTCAGCATCGAGCAAAAAGTTCTCCACGGCGGCAAGCAGGAGGGGAGTAAAGTTATCGTGATTCGCAGCCAGGACGGCCTGACTATCGCGCTCAGCCCGACCCGCGGCATGAATTTGCTCAAAATCGAAGGTTTCGGCACGCGGATGGGCTGGGACTCGCCGGTCAAAGAGGTGGTTAACCCGGCCTTTATTAATCTGGAAAGCCGTAACGGACTGGGCTGGCTGGAAGGTTTCAATGAGATGATGGTGCGCTGCGGCTACGAATGGACCGGTCATCCGGTCACCGCCGACGGGCAGATTTACACCCTGCACGGCAAAGCCGGAAACACGCCGGCCTCGCAGGTCGAGGTCGAGGTTGCCGATAGCGCGCCGTATGAAATTCGCATTCGCGGGCTGGTGAAGGAGAGCACCTTCAAGAAGGCCGATCTGCAGACTATGACCGAGCTGCGCTACGTGCCGGGCAGCAACAGCTTCAGCCTGCACGATGTCTTAACCAACCATGCCGATTACCCGCATGATTATCAGATAATCTACCACAGCAATTTCGGTACGCCGATTCTCGAAGAAGGCGCGCGTTTCCTTGCGCCGATGGCCAGCATCAGCCCGTTCAACGACTATGCCAAAGCCGGTTTGAAAACGTGGCAAACCTATGCCGGCCCGACCAAAGACTTTGACGAGATGGTATTTAACATTCAGCCGCTCGCCGATGACCATCACCAAACGCTGGCGGCAGTGGTTAACAAGGCTGGCGATAAAGGCGCGTCAATTCAGTTTGATACCCGCCAGCTGCCGGTCCTGACGCTGTGGAAAAACACCGATAGCCAAAAACAGGGCTATGTTACCGGCATCGAGCCAGGCACCAGCTATGCCTATCCGGTGACAATTGAGCGCGAGCAGAAACGCGTGAAGCAGCTGCAGCCGGGCGCCAGCGCGCAGTTTGATCTGACCTATACCCTGCTGCACAACAATAAACAGGTTGCCGAGGTTGAGCAGAGGATTGCGACGATCCAGGGCGACGCGAAGGTTGCGGAAAACGACGCGCCGATCGCCAAAGAGTAACCTCCCGGCCGGCGCTGCTCCCGGGCTTACCGCAGAGGCAGCGCCGGCACCGCACATCCCCTTCCCGGCGCCAGCGCCGGGATATCGGTTTAGGCCATCACCACCTGGCGCAGCTGCTGCGCAAAGCGCCGGTACTGCGCCTCGTCAACCGCCTGCGGGTAGCTCAGCACCATCAGCGCATGATCGGCGATGCCGTAATGATAGGTCGGGTGACTATGCGGCCACGGATTGTCGCTAAAGCCCATCGCGGCGTAAAACTGCAGCCGCCGGCGAGCGATTTCCGTGGTCAGCGGATCGATCTCGAGGATGGTCAGCGGCGCACGCTTCAGTATTTCCGCCAGCAGGCGTTTGCCGTAGCCGCGCGAGCGCAGGCCATCGTCAATTGCCAGATGTTCAATGTAGCCATAGCCCGCAAACTGCCAGTTGCCGCTCAGGCCGATAAACTCGCCGTCATCAAACCACGCCTCCAGCACATAGTGCGGATCGCGCAGCGCGCGCTGTTTAGCCAGCGGCTCGCGCTGCTCGTGCCACGGAAAAGCCTTGACGTACAGCGCGTCGAGCGCGGGAAAGTGCGGTGAATCGGTCGAGGTCAGTTTTTCACAAGTGAGCATGACAAAATCCAGGATGGCAAAAAATCTGCCCTCGCGCGGAGGGCAGAGAGACGATCGTCGGAATTACTCCGCCGCAGCCGCCTTGCTGGCCAGCTTATCCAGCAGCTTCTGATGAATGCCGCCGAAGCCGCCGTTGCTCATCACCAGAATGTGGTCGCCCGGATGGGCGGTTTTGATGATCATATCCACCAGTACGTCGACATCGGCGCTCCAGTGGGCGGGCTGCACGCAGGCTTCAGCCACCTCGGCGACCTGCCACGGAATATGCTGCGGCTGCAGCAGGAACACTTCGTCCGCGCGGCCCAGCGACGGCGCCAGATCGTCTTTACAGACGCCCATTTTCATGGTGTTCGAGCGCGGCTCAAGCACCGCCAGAATGCGGGCGGTGCCGCCAACCTTGCCGCGCAGCGCCTGCAGCGTCGCCAGAATTGCCGTCGGGTGGTGGGCAAAATCGTCGTACACGGTGACGCCGTTCGCTTCGCCGCGCAGCTCAAGGCGGCGGCGGGCGTTGATAAAGCTGCCCAGCGCGTTGGCGGCGTCCGCCGGCACCACGCCGACGTGGCGGGCGGCAGCAATCGCCATCAGGCCGTTGTGCATATTATGCTCGCCAACCAGCGCCCACTTCACTTCCCCAACCTTCTCATCGTCAAGCCAGACTTCCCACTGCGAGGCGTCGGCGTTGAGCTTCTTCGCCTGCCAGTGGCCCTGCTCGCCGACCAGCTCCTGCTCGCTCCAGCAGCCCATCGCCATGGTCTGCTTCAGGTTGATGTCGTTTTCCGGCAGGATAATTTTGCCCTGGCCCGGGACAATGCGCACCAGATGATGGAACTGCTTCTGGATAGCCTTCAGGTCATCAAAGATATCCGCGTGATCGAACTCAAGGTTATTGAGGATCAGGGTTCGCGGGCAGTAGTGAACAAACTTCGAACGCTTATCAAAGAAAGCGCAGTCATATTCATCCGCTTCGATAACAAAGAACGGGCTGCCGCCCAGGCGCGCGGAGACCTCGAAATTCCCCGGTACGCCGCCGATCACAAAGCCCGGCTGATAGCCGCAGGCTTCGAGGATCCAGGTTGCCATACCGGCGGTCGTCGTTTTACCGTGGGTGCCGGCTACCGCCACAACCCAGCGATCGCGCAGGACGAAATCATGCAGCCACTGCGGGCCGGACATGTACGGAATGTTGTTTTCCAGCACCGCTTCGACGCACGGATTGCCGCGGGTCATCGCGTTACCGATGATCACCAGGTCCGGCCGAGGCTCCAGCTGGCTGGCGTCATATCCTTGAATGAGATCGATCCCCTGGTTTTCCAGCAGGGTGCTCATCGGCGGATAGACGTTAGCATCCGACCCCGTTACCTCATGACCGAGGGAACGCGCCAGCATCGCCAGCCCCCCCATAAACGTGCCACAGATACCTAAAATATGAATGCGCATTCGTCACTTCCCTCTTTAATCTGGCGCACATTTTACCCTTATGTTCGGCATCAGAGAAATGCATTTCAGGCGAATCCGTTTTTTGCTGGCGCGATTCACCTGTGCGTATTTTTTTTATTCTTTGTTAAGATTGTTGCGTTCGTTTTACTTCACATAAACATGCAGGGAACGGGTTATGAAAACGTTAGGTGAATTTATTGTCGAAAAGCAGCACGAGTTCTCCCACGCAACCGGCGAGCTAACTGCTTTGTTGTCGGCGATAAAACTAGGCGCCAAGATCATCCACCGCGATATCAACAAGGCCGGTCTGGTCGATATTCTGGGTGCCAGCGGTGCTGAAAACGTCCAGGGCGAGGTGCAGCAAAAACTCGATCTGTTCGCCAATGAAAAATTGAAGGCCGCACTGCGAGCGCGCGATATTGTTGCCGGGATCGCCTCTGAAGAAGAAGACGAAATCGTCGTCTTTGAAGGCTGCGAACACGCAAAATACGTGGTGCTCATGGACCCGCTGGATGGTTCCTCTAACATCGACGTTAACGTCTCTGTCGGGACTATCTTCTCCATCTATCGTCGCATAACCCCGGTCGGCACGCCGGTCACCGTCGAAGATTTCCTGCAGTCGGGCAGTAAACAGGTCGCCGCAGGCTACGTGGTTTACGGCTCCTCCACGATGCTGGTTTATACCACCGGCTGCGGCGTGCACGCCTTCACCTACGATCCTTCTCTTGGCGTATTCTGCCTCTCCCAGGAGCGCATGCGCTTCCCGGAGAAAGGCAATACCTACTCCATCAACGAAGGCAACTACATCAAATTCCCGATGGGCGTGAAGAAGTACATTAAGTTTTGCCAGGAAGAGGATATCGGCACCCAGCGCCCCTATACCTCGCGCTATATCGGCTCACTGGTAGCGGATTTCCACCGCAATCTGCTGAAAGGCGGCATTTATCTCTACCCAAGCACCGCCAGCCACCCGGACGGGAAGCTGCGCCTGCTGTACGAATGCAACCCGATGGCGTTCCTCGCCGAGCAGGCGGGCGGTAAGGCCAGCGACGGTAAAGAGCGTATTCTCGATATCGTTCCGGTTAGCCTGCACCAGCGCCGCTCCTTCTTCGTCGGCAACAACCATATGGTTGAAGACGTCGAAAACCTGATTAAAGAGTTCCCGGACGCGTAACGCTTCTGACTTCCCCTCTCGCCCGGCGAGAGGGGAATTTACGCTAGCGATTCGCCGCCCCGCTCACCCGCGATACCGGCGAGTTCTGGCGGTTTTCCCACAGCACCGTCAGCCCGCGCTGCAGCGCAATAAAGATAAACAGCAGAATACCGATCGCAATTTTCGTCCACCACGAGCTGAGCGTACCGTCAAAGTTGATGTAGGTCTGAATCAGCCCCTGAATCGCCACGCCGAATAGCGTGCCTAATACCGTGCCGACGCCGCCGCTGAGCAGCGTGCCGCCAATCACCACCGACGCAATCGCATCCAGCTCAACGCCAACGCCGGCCAGCGCGTAACCGGCCTGGGTATAGATAGAAAAAACGATCCCCGCCAGCGTCGCCAGCCCGGTCGAGAGCATGTAGATGCGGATGGTGGTCCCACGCGTCGAAATCCCCATCAGGTTCGCCGAGACAGCGCTGCCGCCAATGGCGTACACCTGATTGCCAAAGCGGGTACGGTGGGCCATAAAAATGCCCGCCACCACCACCAGCAGCATCAGCAGCCCCATCGCGCTCAGGCGACCGCCGCCGGGAATGGTCCACGCCAGCCCGGAGAGCGTGTCATACACCGGATGATCGATAGGGATGGACTCTTCAGAGACCAGGTAGCTCACGCCGCGCAGGAAGAACATCCCGGCGAGGGTAATAATAAACGCCGGGATCTTCAGCGTATCGATAAGCCAGCCCATCAGCGCGCCAAACGCGCAGCCCATTACCAGCACCAGCGGGAACGCCAGCAGCGGCGTGATCCCCCAGACGCCAATCGCTTTTGCGAGGAACACGCCGGTGAAGGCGATGACCGACCCGACCGAGAGGTCAATGCCGCCGGAGAGGATTACGAAGGTCATCCCCACGGCAATAATGCCAAGAAAGGCATTATCGGTGAGAATATTGCAGATCACCCGCGTCGAGGCAAAGCCGGGAAACTGGGTCAGGCAATAGAGGTAGCCCAGCACGAATACGGCAAGGGTAATCATCAACGGCAGGTTACGTTTTATCACGGCCGCGCACTCCTTTCAGTAAGCTGATAAAGCGCGGCGACTGAACGATCAGTACGCACAGTACCACCACCGCTTTCACTACCTGGTTTAACTCCGGCGGGAAGCCCGACAGCAGGATCCCGGTGTTCATCCCCTGGATTATCAGCGCGCCGATGACCGAGAGCAGAAGGTTAAAGCGCCCGCCCATCAGCGATGCGCCGCCGATCACCACCGCGAGGATGGCGTCCAGCTCCAGCCACAGCCCGGCGTTGTTGGCATCGGCGCCGCGAATATCCGCCGCAACGATGATCCCGGCTATCCCCGCGCACACGCCGCTGAGCACGTAGGCCAGCATCACGACGATGCGGGTGTTGACCCCGGCATTTTTCGCCGCCCGAATGTTGATCCCGACCGCTTCAATAAACATCCCCAGCGCGGTTTTGCGGGTGAACAGCCAGAACAGCAGCAGCGTGGCGGCAGCAATCAGCACCGGTGTCGGCAGCAGCAGCAGCGAGCCGCTGCCGAGCCACGCCAGAGGCGGCGAGTCAAAGGTGACAATCTGCCCGGAGGTGATCAGCTGCGCAACGCCGCGCCCGGCCACCATCAGGATCAGCGTAGCCACGAACGGCTGAATCTTCAGCACCGCCACCAGGATGCCGTTCCATAGCCCGGCCAGCGCGCCCGCCCCCAGCGAGGCCAGCAGCACCACCGGCAGGCTATGCCCGGCAACGGTCATTGAGGCGGCGGTCGCGCCGGCAATCGCCATCACCGCGCCGACCGACAGGTCAATCCCGCCGGTAGCGATAACCAGCGTCATGCCAATCGCCAGCAGCGCGACCGGCGCCGCGCGGTTAAGAATATCGATGGGGCTACCGAACAGGCGCCCCTCCTGGAGGACAATCTGGAAAAAGTGCGGCGCCACCAGGCTGTCGACGGCCAGCACCAGCAGCAGCGCAATGATTTGCGGCATACCCTTCGGCCAGCTGAAGCGACGCTTCGTTTGGCCGGTTTGCGGAAGAGATCCTGGCATCATGATTTACTCCTATGCCGCAATTGCGTTCATGATCGCCGGAACGGAGAGCTCCCCGAGCGGGATCTCCGCCACCTGCTTGCGATCGCGCATAATAATGACCCGATCGGCATAGCCCACCAGCTCTTCCAGCTCTGACGAAATGACCAGCAGCGCCAGGCCATCGGCGCACAGGGTTTCAATCAAGCGGATGATCTCGGCGTGGGCGCCGACGTCTATCCCGCGGGTCGGCTCATCGAGGATCAAAAATTGGGGTTTGGTCAGCAGCCAGCGGGAAAGCAGCACCTTCTGCTGATTGCCGCCGGAAAGAAATTCGATCGGCTGCTCGGCGCTGGGGGTGCGGATACCCAGCTGGCGGATAAAGCGTTCGGCAATTTCATTTTGCTCACGCCGGGAAATCGGACGCAGCCAGCCGCGCTGGGCCTGCAGGGCCAGCACGATGTTCTCCCGCACCGACGCCGCCGCGATAATGCCGTCGGTTTTTCGGTCTTCCGGGCAAAAGCCGATCCCGAGGCTGGAGGCCTGATGCGGCGAGCGCAGCGTCTGCGGCTTGCCTTTAATCCACGCGTTGCCGCTATCGGCCGGCTTGATGCCAAAAATCACCTCCGCCGTTTCGGTGCGTCCGGAGCCCAGCAGCCCCGCCAGGCCGACGATTTCGCCGGGGCGGACCTGGAGGTCGAACGGCGCGATGGTGCCCTTTTTACCAAATCCTTCAAAGGCGGCGATCGGCTTGTCGCTCAGCAGGGTGCGGCCCGCACGCTGTAGCGCGTTATGCTCCAGCTCCCGGCCCAGCATCATTTTCACCAGCTCAATCTGCGGCAGTTCGCGGGTTTCCCGGCAGCCGACGAAGCCGCCGTTGCGCAGCACGGTGATCCGATCGCTCACGGCATACACCTGATCGAGAAAATGGGTAACAAAAATCAGGCTGACGCCGCTATCGCGCAGCTGGCGCATCAGGGTGAAAAGCATCTCCACCTCCTGGGTATCCAGGCTGGCCGTAGGCTCATCGAGGATCAGCACCTTGGCCGACAGGTCGATAGCGCGACAGATAGCGACAATCTGCTGCATCGCCACGGAAAAGCGGTTAAGCGGTTCACGAACGTCAAGGGAGAAGCCGTAGGAAGCCATCAGATCGGTGGCGTGCTGTTCCATCTCTTTGCGCCGCAGCAGGCCAAAGCGGCGGGGCTCACGGCCGATAAACAGATTGTCCGCCACCGACATATTCGGCAGCAGGTTTACTTCCTGGTAGACGGTACCGATGCCCAGCTGCTGCGCGTGGGCGGTATTTTTCGGCGCGATGGCCTGGCCCTCAAGCCAGATAGTGCCGCGATCGGCGTGATAAACGCCGGTGAGCGCTTTGATCAGGGTCGATTTCCCCGCGCCGTTTTCACCCAGCAGGGCCATGATCTCACCGCGCCGCAGGCTGAAATCGACGTTATCCAGCGCCTTAACGCCGGGGAAAAATTTGCTCAGTCCCTCGGTACGAAGGATCTCCTGGTGTACTTCGCCGTTCATGGTTTCCCCTCCCCTAACCCTCTCCCTCTCCCCACCGGGGAGAGGGGACTAAACCGAGCGTCCTGATGGCCTACGCTCACTCAATAGCCCATGTTTTTCTTCTTCTCTAACTCTTCTTTCGCCGTCTCCGGCAGATAGAGCGTCGATTTGGTGATGGTCAGCTTCTCAGGCAGGGTGCCGTCTTTCTTGAATTTCTCCAGCGCATCAAACGCCGGCCCGGCCATATTTGGCGTCAGCTCGACGCTGGCGTTAGCTTCGCCGGCGATCATCGCTTTATAGATATCCGGTACGCCGTCAATCGAGCCGGTCAGAATATCTTTGCCCGGCTTCAGCCCGGCCTCTTTAATCGCCTGGATGGCGCCGATGACCATGTCGTCGTTATGGGCGTAAACCATGCAGATGTTCTTGCCGTTGTTTTCCGCTTTGATAAAGCTCTCCATAACCTCTTTCCCCTTACTGCGGGTAAAGTCGCCGGACTGAGAGCGGATAATCTTGATGTTCGATGCTTTAGCGATGGCCTCAGCGAAGCCTTTTTTACGGTCAATGGCGACGCTGGCCCCGACGGTGCCCTGCAGCTCAACGACGTTGCACGGCTTGCCGTCGACGGTTTTCACCAGCCAGTCGCCAATCAGCTGGCCTTCCAGCACGTTATTAGCGGTGACGGTGGTCATGTAGAGATCTTTGTCTTTTACATCAATAGAGCGGTCGAGCAGGAATACCGGAATTTTGGCCTCTTTGGCCTCTTTCAGCACCGGCTCCCAGCCCGTCGCCACGACCGGGGCGATAAAGATGGCGTCGACGCCCTGCGCAATGAAGGAGCGTACGGCTTTAATCTGGTTTTCCTGCTTTTGCTGGCCGTCGGCAATCTTCAGAGTAATACCGCGCTTAGCGGCCTCCTCCTTCGCAACGCTGGTTTCGGCCGCACGCCAGCCGGATTCAGACCCGACCTGCGAAAATCCTACGGTCAGAGGGGCAGCTATTGCCATAGATGACATAGCTGCGGAAACTGCTGTGACAAGAAGTAAGCGCTTCCACATAAGGCGATCCTCGTAGGGTTATTGTTAGTAAGATTGTTATCTGCGGACAAACTATAGACAATCAGAGATGTAACTGAATGCGTTACATCACACTTCGAAAAAGTAAACTAAATGTTAATTCATGCCGTTTAAGGCAGCTTAGAGCGGATAAGGCTTTCGCAGCGATGCCACCATCGCCGCAGATGGCGAAATTTTTAGCACTTTGAAAAATCAATCACATGCAATGTAAACGGTTACATAAATTTATTCAGGATGTGGCTATGTTTATGGATTTTCAGGTTGTTTTGCGATGAAAAATGACGCCATCTTTCCGCCACCGGAAACAAAAGAAGCGAAGACATTCGATGTGAGTTGGCTATAATACCGGGCACTTGTTTGCTATACATTTTAAAGGAACAGACATGAGCTTACTCAACGTACCTGCGGGTAAAGATCTGCCGGAAGACATCTACGTCGTTATCGAGATCCCGGCGAACGCAGACCCAATCAAATACGAAGTCGACAAAGAGAGCGGTGCACTGTTCGTTGACCGCTTCATGTCCACCGCGATGTTCTATCCGTGCAACTACGGCTACATCAACCACACCCTGTCTCTGGACGGTGACCCGGTAGACGTGCTGGTCCCGACTCCGTATCCGCTGGAGCCAGGCTCAGTGATCCGCTGCCGTCCGGTTGGCGTTCTGAAGATGACCGACGAATCCGGTGAAGATGCCAAACTGGTTGCGGTACCGCACACCAAGCTGAGCAAAGAGTACGATCACATCAACGATGTGAACGACCTGCCGGAACTGCTGAAAGCCCAGATCACCCACTTCTTCGAGCACTACAAAGATCTGGAAAAAGGCAAGTGGGTTAAAGTTGACGGTTGGGACAATGCTGCGGCAGCGAAAGCTGAAATCATTGCTTCCTTCGAGCGCGCTGCGAAGAACTAAGTTCGCCTCTGCGTGAAGCCAGACCCTGAACGCCGGCTGCCGGCTAGTAAGGGTTTTTTTATGTCTGCTGTTCACCCCTGCCCGTTTATTTCCCCCTTTCTCCCGCCCTGCGGACAAACCTGCGGCCAGACTTGCGCCTACCAGAATAGGAAGTCGGCCGGCTACATTTGCAATTGCGAATGAAATTAAAAATCATTATCATTTTCAATTCGTAAATAAATGTGAATAAACGTCAATGAACCTCCACAATGTGAAGACCTTAAAGCTCTGTTCCGGCATGGCGCTGACCGCAGCCCTGCTACTGACCGGCCTGACCGCAACGGCCGCCGCGCTTCCTGAGAAAGATTTCCTGACTCGTGAAGTGGGTCATGGCGTCTATGAGCTGGCGGTAGACGCGCAGCAGCATGCGCTGTTCGCCGCCTCCGCTCCTTCGTTTGATAAAGACAAAACCACGGGGCAGATTTACAAGCTGGACCTGGAAAGCCTCACCACCGTTGAAGTCATCAAAACCAGCCGTCGGGCGTTTGCCACCGCGCTGGATGAGGTGAACCATATTCTGTACGTCGGCAATACCCTCGAAGGCTCGGTCACGCTAGTCGATACCCGCAGCGGCAAGGAGCTGGCGGTGCTGCAGCTTAGCGAGGCGAGCGACCCAAAAGCGATTATCCATACCCGCGAAATGGTCCTCGATAAGCAGAACCATCGCCTGTACGTCTCCGGCGTCGCGGAGAAGGGCGTTGTCTGGGTGGTCGATACCGCTAAGCGGGCGAAGATTGCGACCATCAGCGAGATGGGCGAATACCCAACCGGCATGGCGGTCGATCCGCTAAAAAACCGGCTCTACGTGGTGAACGGCAGAAATGGCCTGATCGTCATCGATACCACCAGCAATAAAATTATCGACCGCTTTACCGTTGCCGCGGATAAAAAGCGCTTTTTCCTTAATATCGCCGTGGATGCCAAAAACAGCCGCGCCTTTATTACTGACCCGGATTTACCCAATGTATTAGTGGTCGATATTCGTAACGGTAACGTCCTTTTTAAAATTGACGTGATTAACTCCCTGGCCGTTATTTATAACGAGAAGCGTCAGGAGGTTTATATTATCCACCGCAACGCCAAACTGATAACCATCGCCGACAGCGAAACCGGCAAGGTAAAACAAAGTATTCAGACCACCGCCCTGCCCAATAGCCTTGCGCTTTCCGCCGATGCCAACACGCTGTACGTCAGCATTAAACAGCCCGAAGAGCTGATCGGTAAAAAGCCTGACTACGTGATGAAAATCGACCTGACTCAATACTAATCATCATCACGCGTTATTTTTCACCTTGTGGCGGCGCGCCGTCGCGAGGTGATGTCGTTATTTTCTCTTTGCAGGTGTCTATATTATGAAAACGCGTCAACTGATTACGCTTACGGGGATCGTCGCCCTGTCCGGCGGGGTTATTTTGCCCTCTCAGGCGGAAGAACTCAGCGAAACCTCGCGCAGCGGCGAAGATCAAATGGTGGTGACCGCCACCGGCTTTGCGCAGGAAAAGCGTGAAGCGCCGGCGACCATCTCGACAATCGATCGTAAAACGCTGGATGTTCAGCCCGATCGCAACGTCGGCGAGGCGATAAAAAATCTCCCAGGCGTGTCGGTGTCGAGCGGCAGCGAAATATCCTCGGGCAGCATCATGATGCGCGGCATGGACCCTTCCTACACCGCCTTCATGGTGAACAGCGTCAAGCAGAATACCGGCGAATCTCGCCCCTATGGCCAGGACCTCGGCACCGAAGCCAGCTTCCTGCCGCCGATGGAGGCGATTGAGCGTATTGAGGTGATTCGCGGCCCGATGTCCTCCCTCTACGGCTCAGACGCCATCGGCGGGGTGGTGAACGTCATCACCAAAAAGCCTTACGGCGTGAAGGAGTGGACCGGCGCCCTGGCCGCCAACACCTGGCTCCAGGAGCACCGTGATTTTGGCAATACCAGCCAGATGAATCTGTTCACCATGGGTCCGCTGATCCCCGACGTCCTCGGCCTAAGCCTCGCGGCCGACTGGCTGGATCGTCGCGATGACGAACGCGAAAACTACTTCGGCAAGCACAACCGCAAGTCCCTCGATATGACGCTCGGCCTGGCCGCCAGCGAGAACAACCTCTTTGACCTGAACGTGGTCACCGGCGAGCAGGAGAAAAATCGGACCTGGCAGCGCGGCACGCCCTGGTCGTGGCGCTTCGACCGCGACGCCTTAACCCTGACGCACTCCGGCTGGTATGCCGACGATACCGTCGCCACCACCAACTACATTAATTATGAAAAGGGCCGCTCAAAGTACGTCTATGACGGGCAAACGCCGCAATACGTACAGACGGAAAACTACGTTGCCAACAGCCAGACAACCCTGAGCCTGGATAACCACAAGCTGACCGTGGGCGCGAACTTTACCCGCGAAGAGCTGAATGACCGCTTTGATGTCGCCAACAAAACCCTGCCGGGCTCCACGCCGGTCACCAAAGTGAGCCGCAACGGCTGGGCGCTGTTTGCCGAAGACGGCTGGACCCTCGGCGATTTCATCCTGACCACCTCAGGGCGCCTCGATCGCGATGATAACTTTGGTACCCACGTCACGCCTAAGCTGTACGGTAACTGGGCGTTTAGCGACGCATGGGCGCTGAAGGGCGGGGTCTCTGCAGGCTATAAAAAACCGGAGCTGCGCGCCACCTCCAGCGATTTTATTACGCCGCACGGCTCAACCGTACCCTATCCCTTCCTGACGGTCGGGAACGACGACCTGAAGCCAGAGAAAAGCGTTAACTCCGAGCTCGGCCTGTACTGGACGGGCAGCGCCCTGGCGCTTGACGGCACGGTCTTCTATACCCAGTTCAAAGATAAAATTACCGAGCAGAACATCTGCGAAACCACGGCCACCAGCCAGTGCTCCGTTAATGGCTACAAAGCAGACTCAATCGACAAGTACTTTAACGTCAGCAAAGCGGACGTCTACGGCGTCGAGCTCAACGCTGACTGGCAGATTAGCGCCGATATCAAGGCTAACGCCAACTACACCTACAACCACAGCGAGCAGAAAAGCGGGGCGGAAAAAGGCTATGCCCTGAACGACTACCCGCGCCATATGGCCAATCTGTCGCTCAGCTGGGCAGCAACGCAGAGTCTGGACGCCTGGAGTACGGTGAACTATCGCAGCAGCAACCGCGATAGCGGCAGCCACAACGAGTATGAGGCCTATACGATGGTGGATGTCGGCCTGCGCTATCGTGTCAACAAAAACGCGCAGCTGCTGGCGGGGATCTATAACCTGTTTGATGCCGACCCTAAACGCACCACCTCGTGGGGCGAGTACGGTCAGATAGAGGGTCGACGCTATAACCTCGGCGCACGCGTCGAGTTCTGATTAGCGGCCACAAAAAACAGCGCCACCCGAGGGTGGCGCTGTCGTTTTTAATACTGGTCTCTGTCTAACCAGTTACCGCTCTCTATCCGCGTAAATCCCTCAACCGGGCGCTGATAGACATACATCCATGCGCCGCCATACGGCGTCTGGATAAGATGGCGCGCGTATTCGCCGCCTTTGGTACGCAGAGCATCCAGTTCGGCCAGCGTCGATGCGTCAATACGATAGACTTCACCATGTACCGTGCCTTCACCGGGCACCGCGCCTGGATAGTGGCCCAGGCTGTACAGCTGATAATCGTTGACACTATGAGCGCCCAGCCACTGAGCGTTGGTCATCCAGTGGCTGTTGCCTTGTTTGCGTCGTAAACTGCCGTAAACAAATATTCGCATTGCTAAAACTCAAACTGATAGAGCAAATCGAGAGCCTGGTCTACGCCAGACACCGCTTCCATATATAGCTTCGGCATCAGGCGATAGCGTAATGTCAGCGTCGCCAGGGAGTCGAAGATACCGACCCCGTATTTTACCTGCAGACCCGGCAGCACGTAGCCGCTGACTACCACCTGGGAAGAGTCGCCTACCCCCTCGGTATCCAGCGCCAGATTGCTTACGCCAAACGTCTCGCCGATTTTACCCACAACCTGACCACTTTGTGCAACCCCCAGGCCAATAAGCATTGACGTCATTGCGGCGCTATCGCTCTGCCCGCTGCTCAATCCCTGGCCGCGCAGCAGATAAGAAAGCGCTTCCTGCTGCGACATGACCGGGTCGGAGAAGATCTCCGCCCGCGGCTGGTCGGCCGAACCGGTGACGCGAACGCCGGCAATTACGTCGTCTTCTGTGGCATCTGGGTTACGAATGGCTTCGATATTCAGTGAAGGCTGATCCGGCGGACCGGAGAACAGCAGCTCGCCTTTACGGACGATCAGATCCTGACCGTAGGCGTGGAAGCGCCCTTCAGGAATATTGATCTGCCCGTTGAGGCCCAAACCCTGTTTATCCTGAGCAACTTTTAAATCGCCGGTCAGGCGCGCCTTCAGACCAAACGCGCTGAGGCGAACGTTGTCACCGACATGGATAGTCAGGTTGCTGTTGATCGGGATACCGGCGCTCTGCGGCTTAATCGGCTGCAGAGAGTCGTTCAGCATCACCTCATCGGAAGAGACGCCGACCGCGCTCTCCGGCACGTCGTTAACCACAATACGCGCCCACGGAACATCGACGCTACCGTCAAGGTTAAACAAGCTCGGCGTCGCAGTAAAGACGACATCCGGCGAAACGTCCAGGCGCACCATCGGCGGCACCGTAATGCGCACGCGGTTGCCCTTCGCCGCGATCTGCGCGCGCCAGTTGTCTATCTGGGTCCAGTCGGCGTTACCGTTCAGGCTAATATGCCCCTGGCGCGTATTTACCGTTCCCTGCAGCGTCGAGCGGGTGCCGTTGAAGTTCATCGCCAGCTGGCTCGGCTGCATATCGAACGGCATAAAGTTACCGTCAATGTCCACGCCGTTCAGCTGCATCTGACCAAACAGCTGCGGATTTTTCACATCGCCGCCGAGGCGCAGGTTGGCGTTAAGCCGCCCTTCCGCCTTTTCCCCGCGCGAGAAGATCGGATTAATCATCGCCAGCGAGAAGTTGTTGATGTTGATATTGCCGCCAAGATTGCGTCGGCCCTGCGGGTCGGTGACCTGAACCTGCCCGTCAAGTTGACCGTTATTGGTCAGACGGATCAGCCAGCCGAGCTGCGCGCGGTTGTTGTGCAGATCGGCGGTGAGGTTCAGGGTATCGAAAGCCACCGGCAGCGGCGCATCGTTGACCGTTTGAGTCACTTTCACGTTGCGCCCGCTCAGCGTCACCTTGCCCTGCGGCAGCCCCTCTTTGGTAGTGTCCCAGCTCACGTCGGCGTTACCGCTAAATACGCCGCTGGCCTGAGTGGCTTCCGGCATAAACGGCTTGAGCATCGCGAGGTCGAAGCGGTTGAGGTTGACGACCGCTCGTCCGCTCGCGCCCGCATCGATCGTCTGCGGCACGCAAAGCTCGGCGTTCGGGTTGGCCCAGCAGTGCGGCCCAATGCTGATTTTCTGCTCGCGGTTACGGTAGTCCAGCGCGATATTACGCGTCAGCGAAACCGGGCCCACCGGCGTCTGGAAGCGGGTATTGCTCAGCGTTCCTCTCCAGCGCTCCTCTTTACGGTCAAAGCTCCCCGCCAGCGACAGCTGGCCGGATACCGGGTCGCCCTGCACCCTAAGCTGCAGGTCATGCTGCTTCTCATTCCCCTTCGCATTGAGCTGCACCAGGCTGATATTAACGCCCGGCTGGCTGATACGATCGATACGCACGTCGAGGTTACCGCCAATCTGATCGCTGGATTTCACGTCGCCTTTGACGTTAACCTGGGCGATCGACAGCTCCTGCCAGCGCAGGGCGCGAGCGGTGATATCCGCCAGCAGCTGCGGCGCCTCCACGGTGCCGCGCACCTTCACCAGCCCTTTCGCCGTTCCGCCAAGGCCCGGCAGGGCGTTGTCGAGATGCGGGGCATCAATGGTGGCGTCGAGATCGAGATCTTTAACCCCCAGCTCACCTTTCACGTCGGCGCTGTTGGGGCCTAGCGCCAGATGCAGGCCGGGAATTTTCCACTGCATATAGCTATTGCCCTGCAGGGAACCGCTGACATCAACCTTATTCTGCTTCACGTTACCGGTGATTTTCAGCTCCGGCACCGACATCTGCCAGCTGCCGCCGTAAAGGCTGCCCTGGGTTTTGATCAGACCGTTGAGCTTCGAAGGCCAGTCCGGAACCTCTTTGGCCGTGTTAATGCCGTCGAGGGTCAGCTCGCCGCGCCAGCTAATCGCCTGCTGCCAGTCGAGCAGCGCCTTTAGTTCGGTTTTCCCTTCCAGCGCGGCGACGGTGAGCTTATCAATATTCAGCTGCTGCTCGTTGCCCTTAGCATTGAGGCTGATTTTCGCCGGCGGCACGGATTGCCCCTTCACCGCGGTACTCATCGCCAGGGCGTAGTCGGTCATCTTGCCGCTGAACGTCAGCTGCAGATCGTCAGCCTGGAACTGCTTTTCACCGCTAAACGGCCAGTAGAGCTGTTTGCTTTTCAGTTCCATATTGAGCGGCAGCCCGGCTTCCGCCAGCTGCGCTTCGGCGCGCAGCGTCATCGCCACCGGGCCGGCTAAATCAACGCCAACCGTCAGCTTTTTACGCATCTCGCCGCCGACCTTCAGCTGGACCTTCTCGCCCTTGAGCGGGTCAATATTCAGCGCACCGTTAAGAGTGATATCCACCGGCCAGCTATCCTGCAGCTGCGCGCTGCCCGAGGCGGTGACTTTGCCCTGGTCGGAATCGACATCCAGCGTATCGAGCTTCATCTGCCCGTCAATGCTGCTGACCTTCAGCAGCAGGCTGTAGATGGTCATATCGGTATCGCCGGTGATCCGCAGCTGCTCGCCGCGGAACTCCTCGATATTGAGGTTGAGCGGCAGGTGGACGTCGGCCATTTCCGGAAGCACCGGCTTCTCAAACAGCGCCTTCATCGTCTCGCCGAGCGGTTTCTCTTCCGGCTGCGGATTCTCTATCTTCGGCTCAACGATCTGCTCCTGCGCCACCTTCGCGACTTTCGGCAGCGCGATAAGCAGCCCCTGCAGCGACGTCGGCGTCAGGGTCAGGTTTTTCTCCTGCCAGCGCAGGCCGGTGGAGAAGTCGCGCACCGAGACGGCGGTATCATCAATTTTGACGTTAACGTTTTGCAGCGCGACGCGGCTCAAGGTGATGGGATACGGCGTGGAGAGATTCAGCGGCCCTGTATCTTCCTCTTCTGGCGGCGCGGAAGGCGGCATTTTTGCGGTATCGATAGCGACGTAGATATCGCGCAGCGAAATATCGTTAACACACAGGCTGCTGTCCCACAGGCAGCGTAATTTGACCGCAAGATGGAACTGACCGGCGGTCACCGCCACGCCCGGCTGAGCAAAGCGTACGTTCTCCAGCGTCAGGTCACGCCAGCCGCCGGTGACCTTGCCGATCTCCAGGCCAGGTACCCAGCGGTCCGCCGCCTTCAGCACCAGGTGCAGGCCGCTGGTGGTGCCGACCAGGAAGCCAACCGTGCCCAGCAGCAGGACCAGAAAGAGCATGATCCCGAGGCTTATCTTCTTCCATAAACTCATAATTCAGGCCCCAGACCGATGTAAAACTGTAAACCGTGTTCGTCTTTATCGCCGACCGGAGCGGCGATATCCAGCTTGATCGGGCCGACCGGCGACTGCCAGCGCACGCCAACGCCGGCGCCGGTTTTGAAGTCGCTTCTGCGGATATCGCTGACCGCTTCACCGCCGTCGATAAACATCGCCCCCCACCATTTTCCGCTGACGTTGTATTGGTACTCCAGCGAGCCGGTGGCCAGCTTCGATGCACCAATCAGCTTGCCATCATCGTCTTTTGGCGAGATAGATTTGTATTTGTAGCCGCGAATGCTGCGGTCGCCCCCGGCGAAGAAACGCAGATCCGGCGGGACCTTGTCGAAATTGTCGGCCTCAATCCAGCCGAGGTTACCGCGCACCACAAAACGGTGGCGATCGTAGAGCGTGCGGATCCACACGTCCTGCGCCTGGGCGACGACGAAGTTAATATCCGAGCCCCACAGGGTGTTGGAGTAATCCACCGAATAGCGCTGGGAATCGCCCCAGGTTGGCATCAGGCCGCCCCGCGAGCGGGTGCGGTTAACCGATACCCCGGGATAAATCAGCATGGTGGTATTGGTGACGTTCGCCTGGGTAAAGTGATCGAGGCTCCAGCGCAGGTTGATAGCGCGCTGCCAGCCGCTCGACATCTCCCAGTAACGCGATGCCGCGAGGGTGGTGGAGTCGGCTTTGGTATCGTTGAGATCCGTGCGCTTAAAGCCGCCCTGCATCAGGTAATACTGTTCCAGCGGGCTCTTCAGCAGCGGGACCTTATAGCTGAAATCAAGCTGCTGCTCCGGTGCGGAGAGGCTGAGGCTGGAGGTCAGGCTGTGACCATAGGAGTTCATCCACGGCTTTTTCCAGGTCGCCTTCACCCGCGGCCCGACGTCGGTCGAATAGCCGATACCGGTTTCGACGGTATTCTCTTTGCGCGGCGCGACCACGCCCTTCAGAGGCAGCACTTTCGTTTTTCTGGACTTCTCAAACTCCGGCGCGACCACCACCGAGCTGAACCAGCCGGTGGCCGCCAGGCGGCGGTTTAGCTCCGCCAGATCCTCGGAGGTGTACTCATCTCCCTGCTTAAACGGCACCAGATTTTGCAGATATTCGTCGCGGATCTGCGATCCGCTGAAGGTCACGGCGCCGAAGCGATAGCGCTCGCCGCTGTTGTAATCGATATCCCAGAAGGCCTGATGACGATCGAGAGAGACCCCGAGCTGGCTTTTATTGAATTCACTATCAAAGTAGCCTTTGCGCAGCGCAACGCGGGTCAATGAGCTTTTAAAACCGTCGTAATCGCCGTGGTTCAACACGGTGCCGATGGCCGGACGCGTTTTTAACAAATCCAGATAGTCACGGTCGGTTCGCGCGCCGCCGCGCAGGATCACGTCGGTGCCGCCAATACGCACCGGTTCGCCGGGCGTGACTTTGGCGATCAGCACCTGCCGCCCTTTTGCCGGCGGCGGACGTAAATCAAAATCGATCGTCGGTTCGTAGTAACCTAGCGCTTTTAATCCTTCACGGATGGCATCATCAACGCGCGCGCGAAAGCGGCGATCCGGCGTGACTTCATCGCTTTGGATCGTCGACAGCCGGGCACGGACGTTTTTTTGCAGCTCCCCGGATAGCCCCTCAACCTGCAAACGCACGCTCGCGGCGCTAGCGACCCCGCTGACCAGCAAAAGGCTGGTGACACATAACTGGCGGATTTGTAGCACGTTTTCTCCTGAATATCCTTGTTTCCCCCCGAAGGAAACGAAAGCGCCGTTCCACGGCTTAACAAAACCCTAACAACTAAGGGTTGAAAAAGTGACGATAACCCAAATAATTCTTATGTTTAAATACAGACGTACCGATCGTGTTTATTGTGTAAAAAGACACGCATCGTTACAACCTTAACTACGACTTATGTTTCAGAGAGGCCAACCGTGAGTCTATTTGATAAAACGCATCTTGTCGCCCAGGCGGATGCGCTACCCGGACGCAACACCCCCATGCCGGTGGCAACGCTTCACGCCGTCAATGGCCACTCCATGACTAACGTTCCTGCGGGAATGGAAGTTGCGCTGCTGGCGATGGGCTGCTTTTGGGGAGTTGAGCGCCTGTTCTGGCAGCTGCCTGGCGTTTATAGCACCGCCGCAGGCTACACCGGCGGCTACACCCCTAACCCCACCTACCGCGAAGTCTGTTCCGGCGACACCGGCCACGCCGAGGCCGTACGCATCGTGTATGACCCGCAGGTCGTCAGCTATGAGCAGCTGCTGCAGGTATTCTGGGAAAACCACGACCCGGCTCAGGGAATGCAGCAGGGCAACGATCGCGGTACCCAGTATCGTTCGGCCATCTATCCGCTGACGCCGGAGCAGGATGCGGCCGCCAAAGCCAGCCTGGCGCGTTTTCAGGCGGCGATGCGCGACGCCAACGACCCGCGGCAGATCACCACCGAGATAGCCACGGCGAAGCCGTTCTACTATGCTGAAGACGACCACCAGCAGTATCTGCATAAAAATCCGTACGGATACTGCGGGATCGGCGGGATCGGCGTATGCCTGCCGCCACAGGCCTGATAGTGAATATTACCGGGGCGCGCAATTAACGCTCTGGCGGCTTTACAGTACCTTACGCTATACTAGCCTGTGTTGTAGCCGGTCCAGTGCCTTCGGACCGGTTTTTTATGTATTCCACATTAGAGTTATCAACTTCCCTTCCGAGGATCTGGCCTCAACGGCTAGATAAAATATGTTAAACAGTATTTTAGTAATACTTTGTCTGATTGCCGTCAGCGCATTTTTTTCGATATCCGAAATCTCGCTGGCCGCCTCACGTAAAATCAAACTCAAACTGCTGGCCGATGATGGCAACCTGAACGCTCAGCGCGTTCTCAAAATGCAGGAAAACCCCGGGATGTTCTTCACCGTTGTGCAAATCGGCCTGAACGCGGTGGCGATTCTCGGCGGTATCGTCGGCGATGCGGCATTCTCACCGGCCTTCAACAGCCTGTTAAGCCGCTATATGTCCTCGGAACTCTCCGAACAGCTCAGCTTTATTATCTCCTTTACTCTGGTCACCAGCCTGTTCATCCTGTTTGCTGACCTGACCCCGAAACGCATCGGTATGATTGCGCCAGAAGTAGTGGCTTTGCGCATCATCAACCCGATGCGCTTCTGCCTGACGGTGTTCCGCCCGCTGGTGTGGCTATTCAACGGCATGGCCAACAATATTTTCCGGCTGTTCAAAATACCGATGGTGCGTAAAGACGACATCACCTCCGACGATATTTACGCGGTCGTTGAGGCCGGCGCGCTGGCCGGCGTGCTGCGTAAGCAGGAGCATGAGCTGATTGAGAACGTGTTCGAGCTGGAATCGCGTACCGTTCCGTCGTCGATGACCTCGCGTGAAAACGTTATCTGGTTCGATCTCCACGAAGACGAGCAGAGCCTGAAGAACAAGGTTGCGGAGCATCCGCACTCCAAGTTCCTGGTCTGTAACGAAGATATCGACCACATCATCGGCTACGTGGACTCCAAGGATCTGCTGAATCGCGTGCTGGCGAATCAAAGCCTGGTGCTGACCGGCGGCGTGCAGATCCGCAATACGCTGATTGTTCCCGACACCCTGACGCTCTCCGAAGCGCTGGAAAGCTTTAAAACCGCCGGCGAAGACTTTGCGGTCATCATGAATGAATATGCGCTGGTGGTGGGGATTATTACCCTCAACGACGTCATGACCACCCTGATGGGCGATCTGGTCGGCCAGGGGCTGGAGGAGCAGATCGTCGCCCGCGATGAGAACTCATGGCTGATTGACGGCGGCACGCCGATTGATGACGTGATGCGCGTGCTCGATATCGACGATTTCCCGCAGTCCGGCAACTATGAAACCATTGGCGGCTTTATGATGTTTATGCTGCGCAAAATCCCCAAGCGCACCGACGCGGTGAAATTCTCAGGCTACAAGTTTGAGGTAGTAGACATCGATAACTACCGCATCGATCAGCTGCTGGTCACCCGCATCGACAATAAGCCGACGGTGCTGGTACCGAAGCAATCGGAAACGATGACAGGCGAAAAAGAGTCGGCATAATCGCCGCCTCCAGAAACACTAACGGCTCCCATCAGGAGCCGTTTTTCTTACCGTACAGCTATACCACTTTGCAGATTAAGCCATCTCTGTTTGCAGACGCAGAACCTGACGATTGACCTCGGACATCACAGAAAAATGCTGCTTGTCCTTTACCTTCGGGATAAGGATTTTGCCCTTATCAAACTCAAAAGCGCCAACATCCTTGATATATAACCGTCCACGGAACAGGATCTTCACGTACTTAGCCACTTGCAGCGGATTGTAGCGTTGGAAAATTTTCATTGTTGTCTCCTGCCAGGGTTACGCTCCTGTGGTGCCACACTTAGCCCACGAATCCAGAACGCAAATTTTAATGCCCTGAAACTATAGTCCAGAACTTCTGTAATACCCAGCATGCATAAGTTTATTTACCTTTTGATGACACTAACTAAGAATCTTCTTTTCATACATACGTAAAAGTGAGTATAAGTCACCGATTTTATTCGAATATGTGCGTTAACACGCAATCTGGCACTCTGATTGCGTGTCATGGCGATAAATCGCACTTATGCTTAAGCCAGACCAAGTGGTCGGATCACCTGTACATAATAAGGAAACATCATGACCCTACGTAAAATTCTGGCGGCTTCACTCCTTCTGCTTCCGCTGATCGCCTCAGCGCATAATTTTGTCGATGGTCAGCGCGTCGCGCCGGTTGGCATCGCCGACCGGGGAGAATTAATCCTGGATAATGGTAAGTTTAGCTATAAAAACTGGAATAGCTCGCAGCTGGCAGGAAAAGTTCGCGTACTGCAGCACATCGCCGGGCGCACCGCGGCAAAAGAGAAAAACGCCACGCTGATAGAGGCTATCAAGGCCGCGAAGCTGCCGCACGATCGCTATCAGACCACCACTATCGTTAATACCGATGACGCGATCCCGGGCTCAGGAGTGTTCGTGCGCAGCAGCATTGAAAGCAACAAGCAGCTCTACCCGTGGTCGCAGTTTATTGTCGACGGTAACGGTCTGGCGCGTAAGGCGTGGCAGCTGCAGGAGGAGAGCTCGGCCATCGTGGTGCTGGATAAGGACGGCCGCATTCAGTGGGCTAAAGACGGCGCGCTGACCCAGGATGAAGTGCAGCAGGTTGTCGCCCTGCTGCACAAGCTGCTCAGTAAATAGATACCCGGAAGCCGGGGTTGAGGAAGGATTCACGCGGCGTGTAGTCGAGGGTTCTTCCCTGCCAGTCGTGAACGTGCGCCCCGGCGGCAACCGCGACCGCATGGCCTGCGGCGGTATCCCAGCTATTGGTCGGCCCGAAGCGCGGATAGAGCTGAGCCTGACCTTCCGCCACCAGGCAGAACTTCAGCGATGAGCCGATCGAAGTGGTTTGATGTTCACCGATCTGCTCCAGGTACTCCTCCAGCTCCGGATCGTTGCCGTGGGAGCGGCTGATGACCACCAGCGGAGGCCGGGCGTCGCGAACCTGAATTTGCTTGCGCCTGCCGCACTCATCTTTCCAGGCCTTACCGTTTTCCGCGCAGTACAGCACCTTCATCACTGGCGCATAGACCACGCCAAGCACCGGTTTGCCCTTCTCAATCAAGGCGATATTGACCGTGAACTCGCCGTTACGCTTGATAAACTCTTTGGTGCCGTCCAGCGGATCCACCAGCCAGTAGCGCTGCCAGTGCTGGCGCACCTGCCACTCCTGGGGGTCTTCTTCAGACAGGATCGGGATATCGGGGGTCAGCGCCAGCAGGCCGCTCATAATGACTTTATGCGCAGCAATATCCGCCGCGGTGACCGGAGAATCATCCTTCTTGCTGGCGACGTCCATCGGCTGATTTCCATCATAGACTTCCATAATGGCATCGCCGGCGATCCGTGCAAGCTGACATACTTGTTCTAACATTCTCCACCTCATCTGGTTGCAGTGGCGTTAACTCGTTGTTTTATTTATATCGCATCGCTGCGAGTTCCGCTATCTGTGATAGCGATGGCGGTTTCAATTGTCGTTTTTCTGGCATGATTCACAATTCTGTAAGCAACAGAATGTAAATACATTTCCTTCTGTGCCATTGCTCATAAAAAAGGACGCCTCTGATGATTAAGTTTAGCGCAACGCTCCTGGCCACGCTGGTCGCTGCCAGCGTAAACGCGGCGACGGTCGATTTGCGGATCATGGAAACCACCGATCTGCACGGTAATATGATGGATTTTGATTATTACAAAGACGCCGCTACGGAAAAATTTGGCCTCGTGCGCACCGCCACGCTGATTGAAAAAGCCCGCCAGGAGGTGAAAAACAGCGTACTGGTCGATAACGGCGACGTTATTCAGGGTAGTCCACTGGGCGATTATATGGCGGCGAAAGGTCTCAAAAGCGGCGATATTCACCCGGTTTATAAGGCCATG
The DNA here is from genome assembly GCF_902705905.1 of Klebsiella sp. 18074. Taxonomy (NCBI): domain Bacteria; kingdom Pseudomonadati; phylum Pseudomonadota; class Gammaproteobacteria; order Enterobacterales; family Enterobacteriaceae; genus Klebsiella; species Klebsiella sp. 18074. Next base: position 110,279 of record NZ_CACSIS010000007.1, read on the forward strand.
AACACGCTGGATTACACCGTGGGCAACCTCGGCAACCACGAGTTTAACTACGGCCTCGATTTCCTGCACAAGGCCCTCTCCGGCGCGAAATTCCCCTACGTCAACGCCAACATTATCGACGTAAAAACCGGCCAGCCGATGTTCACCCCGTACCTGATTCAGGATACCAAAGTCGAGGATAGCGACGGCAAAACGCAGACCCTGCGCATCGGCTATATCGGCTTCGTGCCTCCGCAAATCATGACCTGGGATAAAGCCAATCTCGCCGGTAAAGTGACCGTTAACGACATCACCGAAACCGCGCGCAAATTCGTTCCACAAATGCGCGAGGAAGGCGCGGACCTGGTGGTGGTTATCGCCCACTCGGGGCTCTCCGCCGATCCGTATCAGGCCATGGCGGAAAACTCGGTCTACTACCTCAGCCAGGTTCCGGGCGTGGATGCCATTATGTTCGGCCACGCGCACGCGGTATTCCCGGGGAAAGATTTCGCCAGCATCAAGGGCGCGGATATCAGCCGGGGCACGCTTAACGGCGTTCCGGCCGTGATGCCCGGCATGTGGGGCGATCATTTAGGCATCGTCGATCTGGCCCTCAGCAACAGCGACGGCAGGTGGCAGGTCACCCAGGCGAAGGCCGAAGCCCGCCCAATCTACGATCCGCTGGCGAAGAAGTCGCTGGCCGCGGAAGATGGCAACATGGTGACGGTGCTAAAAGCCGACCACGACGCGACGCGCGAATTTGTCAGCAAGCCTATCGGTCGCGCCTCCGACAATATGTACAGCTTCCTTGCGCTGGTGCAGGACGATCCGACTGTGCAGGTGGTCAATATGGCGCAGAAAGCCTACGTCGAGCACTTTATTCAGGGCGATCCTGACCTGGCGAAGCTGCCGGTCCTCTCCGCCGCCGCGCCGTTCAAGGTCGGCGGACGCAAGAACGATCCCGCCAGCTTCGTCGAAGTGGAGAAAGGCCAGCTCACCTTCCGCAACGCCGCCGATCTGTATCTCTATCCGAACACCCTGGTGGTAATGAAGGTGAGCGGCAAGGAGGTCAAAGAGTGGCTGGAGTGCTCTGCCGGACAGTTCAATCAGATAGACCCGACGAGCAGCAGGCCGCAGTCATTAATCAACTGGGACGGTTTTCGCACCTATAACTTCGACGTGATTGACGGGGTCAATTACCAGATTGACGTCAGCCAGCCGGCGCGCTACGACGGCGAGTGCCAGATGATTAACCCGCAGGCGCAGCGCATTAAGGATCTGACCTTTAACGGCAAGGCCATCGACCCTGCGGCCACCTTCCTTGTCGCGACGAACAACTACCGCGCCTACGGCGGCAAGTTCGCCGGTACCGGCGATAGCCACATTGCTTTTGCTTCCCCGGATGAAAACCGTTCGGTGCTGGCGGCGTGGATTAGCGCTGAGTCGAAAAAGGCGGGGGCCATCCACCCGGCGGCGGATAACAACTGGCGCCTGGCGCCGATCCACGGCAAGGTGCCGCTGGACATCCGCTTTGAAACCGCGCCAACCGAAAAAGCGGCGGCATTTATTAAAGAGCAGGCGCAGTACCCGATGCGTCAGGTTGCCACCGACGATATCGGCTTTGCCATCTATCAGCTAGACCTGAGTAAGTAGCTCTCTGCTCAGGCAACGGTCTGCTCGTGGTTCGCCAGAACCGCGGGCAGATTCAGCTCAATCCAGTCGGCCAGCGCCGCCACCTTCTCGCTCACCTGCTCACCCAGCGGAGTCAGGCTATATTCAACGTGCGGCGGGACCACCGGATACGACACCCGGTCGATAAAACCATCCTGCTCCAGCGCCTGCAGCGACTGGGCCAGCATCTTTTCACTCACCCCGCCCATCTTGCGACGCAGGTCGCTGAAGCGGTGGGTTCCCGCGCGCAGCGCCACGAGGATCAGCACGCCCCAGCGGCTGGTGACGTGTTTCAATACATCGCGGGACGGGCACTGCTCGGCAAACAGATTGCCGTCGCGCAGCTGTTCACTCAGCGTCGGATTCGCCATTTCATACTTACCTTTTTGTACGTACTTACTAAAAGTTAGCTAAGATGTTAGCTTACCACAACAGTCAATAAACACGAAGGAGAAGACCCATGATCGCAATTACCGGCGCCACCGGCCAGCTAGGCCACCACGTTCTGCAAGCGCTGTTAAAAACCGTTCCCGCCAGCCAGATTGTGGCGATTGTCCGTAACCCAGCGAAGGCCGAATCCCTCAGCCAGCAGGGCCTCGTCGTCCGTCAGGCGGATTACACCGACCAGGCGGCCTTCACCGCCGCGCTGCAGGGCGTGGATAAGCTGCTGCTGATATCATCCAGCGAAGTGGGCCAGCGCGCGTCCCAGCATCGCAACGTCATCCAGGCGGCCAGGGCCGCCGGGGTCAAATTTATCGCCTACACCAGCCTGCTGCATGCGGATCAATCTCCGCTTGGTCTGCACGCTGAGCACGTGGAAACCGAGAAGATGCTGGCCGAGTCCGGTATTGCCTATGCCCTTCTGCGCAACGGCTGGTACACCGAAAACTATCTCGCCAGCGCGCCGCCGGCTCTGGAACACGGCGTCTTTATCGGCGCCGCCGGCGACGGTAAAATTGCCTCAGCCACCCGTGCCGACTATGCCGCCGCCGCCGCCCGCGTCATCGCCGAAGAGGGCCACGCCGGGAAGGTTTACGAGCTGGCGGGCGACGAGGCCTGGACCCTCAGCGAGCTGGCCGCCGAGCTGAGCAAACAGAGCGGTAAGAACGTGGTTTATCAGAACCTTAGCGAAGCCGACTTCGCCGCGGCGTTGAAGAGCGTGGGCCTGCCGGCAGGGCTGGCGGATATGCTGGCAAACTCCGATATCGGTGCCTCTCAGGGCGGCCTGTTTGACGATAGCCATACCCTGAGCAGCCTGATTGGCCGCCCGACCACCTCCCTGGCGGAGAGCGTCAAAGGCATCCTGTAACTGTTGCAAACTGGTTAATTTTTGTAGCATCCCCGCAGGTCATCTCCGATAATCAAGGATGGCCTACGGGGAGAAAGCAGATGCAGGGCGTACCGGAACAGTTCAGCGATGAGAGAGACAGCGCGCGCTTTCGCCATCTGGCGCAGGTGCCGGGCGTGGAGCTGTATCATGCCCATATCTCCCGCTACGCCTTTGAACCGCATACCCACGAAGCCTTCGGCATTGGCGCGATTGAGCTGGGCGCCGAGCGCTTCCGCTATCGCGGCAGCCAGTACGTCGCCGCGGTGAACTCCATCGTCACCATGAATCCCGACGAGCTGCATACCGGCGAAGCGGAAACTGCAGACGGCTGGCGCTATCGGATGGTCTATCTCGATCCCGCACTGCTGGAAGAGGTGACCGGCACGCGCCACTGGTGGTTCAGCGAAGTCGTGCGCCAGGATCCAAAGCGCTCGCGACAGCTCTGCCATCTCATATACGGCCTGTGGCACACCGAGGATCCGCTGGCCCAGCAGGGCCTGCTGCTCGACCTTATCGACACCTTTCGCCCGTTTGCCCATCACGCGCCGGTACTGACGGAAGCGGCCCATCGCTTCGAGCGCGTGCGCGAATATCTGCACGATAACTATATGCGCGCGGTCACCCTGGATGAGCTGGCGCAGGTTGCCGCCCTCAGCCCGTGGCACTTTCAGCGTCAGTTTAAAGCCCATTTCCACGTCACGCCCCATCAAATGCTGATGGCTATTCGCCTATGGCGCGCCAAGGCCTTCCTGACGCACGGGATGCCCGCCGCCGAAGTTGCCGCCGCCGCCGGCCTTACCGACCAGTCGCACCTCACCCGCGCCTTTACCCGCCGCTACGGAATTACCCCGGTACGCTATCAAAAGCAGGTCATCCGGCGCTAATGCGCAATCTCATACAATATTCCCGCACCGGCCTCACCTACACTTTGGCCAACGATAACGATGATGGATGGCAAGATGATTAGCGGCGTGCTGTATGCCCTTCTGGCAGGGTTGATGTGGGGGCTGATTTTTGTCGGTCCTCAGGTGGTGCCGGAGTACCCGGCGGTATTACAGTCAATGGGGCGCTATCTGGCGCTGGGGCTCATCGCCCTGCCGCTGGCGTGGCTCGGTCGCGTGAGGCTGCGCCAGCTTTCGGCACAGGATTGGTGGGTTGCCTGCGGGCTGACCATGATGGGCAACCTTATCTATTATGTTTGCCTCGCCAGCGCCATCCAGCGTACCGGTGCCCCGGTCGCCACCATGATTATCGGCACCCTGCCGGTGGTGCTGCCGGTGTTTGCTAACCTGCTCTACAGCCAGCGCGATGGCAAGCTGCCGTGGCGGCGCTTATTCCCGGCGCTGGCGTGCATTGCGCTCGGCCTGGCGTGCGTTAATATCGCCGAACTGCGCCAGGGCATGGAGGCGTTTAGCTTCTGGCGCTACGGCTCCGGGATCGCGCTGGCGCTGATCTCCGTTGCCTGCTGGGCGTGGTACGCGCTGCGCAACGCCCGCTGGCTGCGCGAAAATCCGGATAAGCATCCGATGATGTGGGCAACGGCGCAGGCGCTAGTGACGCTGCCGCTATCGCTGGTGGGCTACGTCGCCGCCTGCTGGTGGCTGCACGGCCAGCAGGTTAGCTTTCCCCTTCCCTTTGGCCCGCGTCCGCTGGTCTTCGTGACGCTGATGCTGGCTATCGCCGTGCTCTGCTCGTGGGTCGGGGCTTTATGCTGGAACATCGCCAGCCAGAAGCTGCCGACGGTGATCCTCGGGCCGCTTATCGTCTTCGAAACGCTTGCCGGTCTGCTGTATACCTTCCTGCTGCGCCAAAGCCTGCCGCCGCTGCTGACGCTCAGCGGTATCCTGCTGCTGGTATTAGGCGTTATCTCCGCCGTGCGCGCCCGACCGGAAAAGCCGAGGCTGGTGGCGCAGGTCAGTGCGAATAAAAAATAGCCTGGTATCCGAAAGGGGTATTCCCTTATCGATAAGATGCATTTAAAATACATCTTATATTCTTGATGACGAGGTAATTGCTATGGCTTTCCGTGACCAACCTTTAGGCGAGCTGGCGCTGACGATCCCGCGCGCCTCCGCGCTGTTCCGTAAATACGACATGGACTACTGCTGCGGCGGGAAACAAACGCTGGATCGCGCAGCATCGCGTAAAGAGCTGGACGTCGCGGTTATCGAAGCGGAGCTGATGAAGCTTGCGCAAGAGCCGGCAGAGCGCGACTGGCGCGTCGCGCCCTACGCCGAGATCATCGACCATATTATCGTGCGCTATCATGACCGCCATCGCGAGCAGCTGCCGGAGCTTATTCTGCAGGCCACCAAAGTTGAGCGCGTGCATGCCGATAAGCCCAACGTGCCGAACGGCTTAACCAAGTACCTGACGATGCTCCACCAGGAGCTCTCCAGCCACATGATGAAAGAGGAGCAGATCCTGTTCCCGATGATTAAGCAGGGCATGGGGACCCAGGCCGCTGGCCCCATCAGCGTGATGGAAAGCGAGCACGACGAAGCGGGCGAGCTGCTGGAAGTGATTAAGCACATCACCCATAACGTGACGCCGCCGCCGGAAGCCTGCACCACCTGGAAAGCGATGTACAACGGCATTAATGAGCTGATCGACGATCTGATGGAACACATCAGCCTGGAAAATAACGTCCTGTTCCCGCGCGCCCTTGCCGGAAACTAAATAAAAAAAGGCGCCCGCGGGCGCCCTCGATACTGTCAGTCTTATTGGCCACTCCGGGTGGCCTTTTTTATGACGGGCGTCCTGCCCGTCCCCCTGCGGGCCGTTGCAAGCAACGTTAAAAATCTCTCCCGAAGATTTTTTATGACGGGCGTCCTGCCCGTCCCCCTACGGGCCGTTGCAAGCAACGTTAAAAATCTCTCCCGAAGATTTTTTTATTTCGCCAGACGTTTCTTACCGGCAAAGAACCAGCCCACCGCCAGCAGAACAAACCACAGCGGCGTGACGATCAGCGCCTGGCGCGTGTCGGTCTCCAGCGTCAGCAGCACCACCACGAAGGCGAAGAACGCCATACAAACCCAGCACATCAGCTTGCCCAGCGGCATCTTATACTTCGACTGCTCGTGCAGCTGCGGGCGCTTTTTGCGATAGACCAGATACGAGCACAGGATAATGGTCCAGACGAACATAAACAGGATCGCCGAAACCGTGGTGATCATGGTGAACGCGGAAATCACGCTCGGATTCACCATCAGCATCACCACGCCGCCCAGCAGGCACATGCAGGAGAAGGTCAGACCCTTTGCCGGTACCGCACGTTTCGACAGTTTGGCGAACATCGACGGTGCCTGACCATCCTGCGCCAGGCCAAACAGCATACGGCTGGTGGAGAATACGCCACTGTTGGCCGAAGAGGCCGCGGAGGTCAGCACCACGAAGTTAATCAGGCTGGCCGCAGCCGGCAGACCCACCAGCACAAAGAGTTCGACGAACGGGCTCTTGGTCGGAACCACCGAGCCCCACGGCGTCACCGACATAATCACGATCAGCGCGAAGACGTAGAACATAATGATGCGCAGCGGGATAGAGTTAATCGCGCGCGGCAGGGATTTCTCCGGATCTTTGGTTTCCGCAGCGGTGGTGCCCACCAGCTCAATCCCGACGAAGGCGAAGACCGCAATCTGGAAGCCGGCAAAGAATCCGCTGATCCCTTTCGGGAACCAGCCGCCGTCATTCCACAGATGAGCAAAAGAGGCTTCTACGCCGGTCGGCGATTTGAAGTGCATCATCACCATGACCAGGCCGACGACAATCAGCGCCACGATAGCGACGATCTTGACCATCGCAAACCAGAACTCCATTTCCCCGAACATTTTCACGGTGGCAAGGTTCAGGCTCAGCAGCAGCAGGATAACCGCTAGCGAGGCCACCCAGTCGGAGAGGCCCGGGAACCAGAACTGGGCGTAGGCGGTAATCGCCACGACGTCCGCCATCCCGGTCACCACCCAGCAGAACCAGTAGGTCCAGCCGGTAAAGTATCCGGCCCACGGCCCCAGAAGATCGGCGGCGAAATCGCTGAACGATTTATATTCCAGATTCGACAGCAGCAGTTCGCCCATCGCACGCATGACGAAAAACAGCATGAAGCCAATGATCATATAAACAAAAATGATGGATGGCCCGGCGAGACTGATGGTTTTACCGGACCCCATAAATAAGCCGGTACCGATAGCGCCGCCGATGGCAATAAGCTGAATATGCCGGTTTGTGAGATTTCGCCGCAGCGTTTGTTCCGTCGGAGCCTGCTCTTCAGCAGCGACTTTAACCTGATCTACCATGTGATATTTTCCTGTTGTACCTGTCTGTGTTGTTCAGGCTCTACTGGCCCGTCATTAGTCATGACCCCTGGAAAAGGGCTTATCGATATTAGGTAAGAATCGGAAGGATGAATACTATGATTTAGATATAATGTTAATTTTATGTTTAAAGTGAGTGTTATATCACTCCGGTCACGCGAAACAGCTCACAAAAATACGCCAAAAAATCATTTAAGCAATATTAAACTCTAACTAAATTCAAAATTAAGCGTTTTACGCTATTTTTATTGGCTTCCCCACCCTTGGGGAGAGGAAGCCACTACTGCTTAGATAATATCCAGCAGCTCTACTTCAAAAACCAGGGTGCTGAACGGAGGAATCGATGCGCCCGCGCCGCGCTCACCGTATGCCAGGTTGTGCGGAATGGTCAGCTCCCATTTTGAGCCAACCGGCATCAGGGTCAGCGCTTCAATCCAGCCGCCGATCACGCCGGTTACCGGGAATTCAGCCGGCTCGCCGCGCGCAACGGAGCTGTCAAAAACGGTACCGTCGATAAGCTTACCGGTGTAGTGCACGCGAACGTGGTCGGTCCGCGCCGGGATAGCGCCTTCGCCCTGGGTCAGGACGCGGAACTGCAGGCCGGATTCGGTGCTGTTCACGCCTTCGCGCTCGCGGTTTTCATCGAGGTATTTCTGGCCATCTGCCGCCAGCTCCTGGAAACGTTCGCGGCGTACCGCATCGGCACGTTCGTGAATTTCACGCAGCGCGCGGTGAACGGCTTCTACCGGCACCTGCGGCTGATTGCCTTCCAGCGCATCAGCAATACCGGCTACCAGCGCCTCAGGCAGCAGCCCCTGCAGGCCAGATTCGCTCAGCTGTTGTCCAACCTGCAAGCCGATACCGTAACTTGCCTGCGCTTCGATAGTGTCAAAAGTCGGGGTTGCCATCTTTGTTCCTTTTTTGGGGGGAAAATTCATACTCTATAAACTTCGGCCTGCGGGAAGGCGGCAGGCTCCTGAGCCTTCGCGGTATAAATAACACCGTAAGCGAAGCGAGCGGCACTGCCAGCGCACCGGCAACCCGCAAGACGACGAGTATAAAGCGGTGGGCAGCATATCAGCCACAGCACGATGGGTAAAACTTTGTCGCTGGATGATGACAAATCTGAGGGAAACAGAAACAATAGGCAATATCAGGCTAACCTCACGAAACATATCTTTGTCTCGTCCATCAGGAAGTTAGCCATCTATACTCTACGGAGCAGCATAAAAATATGCGGAGCAGGAGGAAAGCCATGCCCGGGCGCTTTGAAATGACACCTACCCTGGCGAAGATCTGGCACGCCCCGGATCATATTCGCATTATGGATCCGCTGCCGCCAATGCACCGTCGAGGCATTATCGCCGGAGCCCTGCTGGTGGTTATCGGTATCCTGCTCCCCTCCGAGGAGAGCAGCACGTCCGCCCAGGTCAGCCGCGATGCCAGCCTCGATATGCAGTCGCAGTCCCAGCCGCAATCGTCTTCACAGCAGGCTATCCCGCTGCCGCCTATTACCTCAACGCCTACGGTGAGCGACGCCGATCAGATGGCGCCGGTGGCGCCAGAACCGGTTCAGGACGAGCAGCCCGCCGAGCAGCAGAATCAGACCGACTCTCCGCCTCAGCAGCAACAGCAGCAATCTGCGCCGGGCATCGAGCAGCAGTGGCGCACCTATCGCATCGAGTCAGGGAAAACCCTGGCCCAGCTGTTCCGCGACCATAACCTGCCGCCAACCGACGTTTACGCTATGGCCCAGGTCGAAGGTTCGGGAAAACCGCTCAGCTCGCTGCAAACCGGGCAAACGGTACAGATTAGGCAGAATGCGAATGGGGTGGTAACCGGCCTGACTATCGATATCGGCGGTGGGCAGCAGGTGCTGTTTACCCGTCAGGCAAACGGCAGCTTTATTCGTGCGCGATAGTCTATCGCGAATAAATTAGCGTGGGGGAAGGCAGAAAAGCAAAACGCCGGCACAAGGCCGGCGTCTCGACGCGAGCAGAGTAAAAATTACTCAGCTACAACGTTAACAACCAGTTTCGCGAAGACTTCGCTGTGAACCTGGAAGTCCACTTCGTGCTCACCGGTGGTGCGCAGAACGCCGTTCGGCAGACGAACTTCGCTCTTAGCGACGGCAACGCCAGCTGCAGTTACAGCGTCAGCGATGTCGCGGGTACCGATGGAACCGAACAGTTTACCTTCGTCGCCTGATTTAGACGCGATGGTAACATTGCCCAGTGCATTGATTGCTTCAGCACGTGCGTTAGCAGCTGCCAGAACGTCAGCCAGTTTGGCTTCCAGTTCAGCGCGACGCGCTTCGAAGAATTCAACGTTTTTCTTGGTAGCTGGAACAGCTTTACCCTGTGGAACCAGGAAGTTACGAGCGTAGCCCGCTTTAACATTAACCTGATCACCCAGGCTGCCCAGGTTTGCTACTTTATCAAGCAGAATAACTTGCATTACCTTATCCTCTTAAAGTCGTTAATAGACAGCGGCCGATTACTGATGACGATCGGTATATGGCAGCAGGGACAGGTAGCGAGCGCGCTTGATGCAGCGAGCCAGCTGACGCTGGTATTTTGCGCGAGTACCGGTAATACGGCTCGGGACAATTTTACCGCTTTCGGTAATGTAGTTTTTCAGCGTAGCGATGTCTTTGTAATCAATCTCTACAACGCCTTCCGCGGTGAAACGGCAGAACTTGCGACGACGGAAATAACGTGCCATTTGGCTAGTCTCCAGAATCTATCAATTCAATCTGCTCGGCATGCAGAACCATTTTGCTCAGGCCGTTCTTTGCCTTGTGGCAAGAAATGAACCCCCGAACGATTACTGCACTGCCGACCGTTATACTGTGAGTAATGGCCTGGTTTTGGTGTCCGCTAATGATAACGGGCATTTGGCACCATGCCTGCCGGTGAAAACCGGCTTCCTCCTGCACTGAACGATGCTCAAGCACGAACTGGCAGTGTGGAATTCCTGACGGGCTGACCTTACGAATTGGCGTCCTGCAGATAATGCCGGACAGCTCCAGACGGTTGGTCATCAGGATTACTCTTCAGAATCCCCAGCTTCGGAATCATCTGCGGTTTCGTTTGCGAAATCTTCGCGACGCTCACGGCGCTCGTCTTTCGCTTTAACCATCGGAGATGCTTCGGTAACAGCGTGCTTAGTACGCATTACCATGCTGCGGATAACGGCGTCGTTGAAGCGGAAGTTTGTTTCCAGCTCATCGATCGCTTCCTGCGGGGCTTCAACGTTCAGCAGAACGTAGTGAGCTTTGTGCAGTTTGTTGATCGGGTAAGCCAGCTGACGGCGGCCCCAGTCTTCCAGACGGTGGATCGTACCTTCTGCTGCAGTGATTGCACCAGTGTAACGTTCGATCATACCCGGAACCTGTTCGCTCTGGTCAGGATGGACCATAAAAACGATTTCGTAATGACGCATCGAATTGCTCCTTACGGATTATTCAGCCTCCTGTCTGGGTCAGCCGCGGCCCATGGAGGCAAGGAACGTGGTTAAAGGGCGGCTGAAAAATTGACGCGTCATTCTAATTGCGAACCACCATAAACTCAAGCTGATTGCGCAAATAATTCGCACTAACGGCAAAGCCGCCCTAAGTCAGTGATTTAAAATTAATCAACGGCAGCAGCGACACTTTTTTGAACAACTTCATCAGAAATGGTCGCGATGCACCCGACAGGGAGTGATTACACTTACATCAAGAGCAATCTATAGCCCAAGGGAGCCCGGGTTAACGTCAGGACAGTTATAAGGAGCGTAGATTATGAAATACATCCTCATTGCCGTAATGGCTGCGCTTTTACTGAGCGCCAACGCGCTGGCAGCCATCAAAATCGATGGACGTCAGGCACGTAACATGGACGATGTACAGAGCCTGGGCGTTATCTATATCAACCACAATATGGCCACTGAGCAAGAGGCCGATAAGGCCCTTAACCAGCTGAGCGACGAACAGGGGGCAAAATACTTCCAGCCGATCCTGATCCACGAACCGGAAAGCAACGGCGCGATCCACGCCAGCGCCGCGATCTATCGCTAACCACCCTTCTCTAACCCCTTCGCCTCCGCTACGGGGACGAAGGGTCCAGCCCGCCGCCGCGCCTAAAGCGTGCGCTTAAAGAACCCGACCGTTTCGGCCAGCGCCTCTGGCGTAATGCGATGGCGCACGCCCTGCTGCCAGACGCAGGTCAGGTTTTCGGCCAGCCCGCTTTGCTGCAAGGCCTGCTGGAGGCGGAAGGTTTCGCCAGGCGGTACCACGTCGTCCTCATCGCCGTGCCAAAGCAGCAGCGGCCTGCTGGCGAGCGTCGCCAGCTGATGGCTGACGTCCCACTCCGTCAGTTGCTCCGCGTCCAGAGAGGGTGAGGGAAACAGGCTTTGCGCGAGGCTGCTGAAATAGCCGGACCCCATCAGACAGGCGACGCTTTTCAACTGCGGATGATGGGTCATAATACCCAGCGCCGTCATTCCGCCCATCGAGGCGCCGGCGACCGCCAGCCTGTCGTCCGCAATCCACCCCTGCGCGGCGATCGCCTCGCGCAGCGCGGTGAATTCGGCGAAGTTCTGTAGCAAGATGGGCCAAAAGTGCTGCATTCGCCCTTTTTCATCGCCGAAGTAGCGCGCGCCATGCTCCGGCGCATCGGGCATAATGACCCGAAATCCCGCCTCCGCCAGCGCCACGGCGAAGTAGCTATAAACCAGCTTCGAAGAGGTGAATCCGTGATAAAAAACGATACACGGCAGGGGCCGGTCTGACGCATTTTGTGGACAGGCATGAAGCACCTCGCCGCCCGCAAGATTACGCACTTCCAGTACTATCATTTATCGTCTCCCATCTCTAGAGTAGCGGTGTGCCATGGGCTAACATATAGCCAAAGGCGTGGGTTCAGCCGCGATTTATAATGTTGAGAACTGGGTTACGCTTTCACAACATTTTCATTCGAAAATCGCGTCAGAGATAACAATTCGGGAACATTCCCCGGAAATGTCATTCAGGCTACCACTACACTGTGACTAACAGGAAACGAGATATGGTTATGCGTAGGTTTACACCGTGGTTACTGGCGATTGTTCTGAGCGGCTGTAGCGCTCTGCAGGGAACGCCTGAAGCCCCGCCGCCTGCGACCAGCCATCCGCAAGAGATTCACCGTAACCAGACCAGCGGGCTACAAAAAATGGGGACGGTGAGCGTGCTGATGTACGGTTCGCCGATGGATGTTGAAGCTGCGCTGAAGGTCAAAGCAGAAGCGGCTAAAGCGGATTACTACGTCATCATAATGATTGATGACACCCTGGTTCCCGGCCAGTGGTATTCGCAGGCAATTCTGTACCGTAAATAACGGTACGACGCCTTTAACCCCGCTTTACATTGCTTTGCATCCGTTCACGTTCTCCTGTGCATAATAACGTTCAGCCAGTCAAACCTGGCAGGACGTTAGCAACGGACTGCCCTCGGGCCACGCGAAATGGAGCTGACGATGAAACGATCATTTACCTTACCCAGCCTGCTGTTTAACGCTACAACGGCACACACTGCAGCACAGTCCGCAGAATTTGCCAGCGCGGACTGCGTCACTGGCCTGAATGAAATCGGCCTGATTTCCGTCAACAATATTGCCGGCAGCCAGCAGGACGTCGAGCATGCCATCGCCATGAAGGCCGATGAGCAGGGCGCCTCCTGGTATCGCATCGTCCAGATGTACGAGGAACAGCAGCCGGACAGCTGGCGGGTACAGGCCATTCTCTACGCCTGAGGCGCCTGGCGCCCGCGCCCGGTGCCGCGCAGCAGCAGGTCATCGAGCGTTTGCGCGTCCAGCCGCACGCCGCCGCGCGGATCGAGCATCATTCGACACCATGCCTGAGCCAGAGGCGGCGAGGCGTAGCGCAGCATCTGCGCTCCCGCGCCTAGCCGGTACACCAGCCGGGTTATCTCCCGGCCCTGCTCTTCCTTTGGCCGCCTCAGCAGCAGCTGCAGCTGACGCCATCCGCGATCAAAATGGCGATTCTGCCCTTTAACTTCCGCACACTCTGTCGCCAGCAGCTCCAGCGCCGCAGGCTGCTTGCCCAGCACCCGCATCACGTCGAGACACATAATATTCCCCGAACCTTCCCAGATACTGTTCACCGGCATCTCCCGGTACAGGCACGGCAGCTCGCTCTCCTCGCAGTAGCCGATACCGCCCAGCACTTCCATCGCTTCGCCAACAAACGGGATCCCGGATTTGCAGATAGCAAACTTCGCCGCCGGGGTAAACAGGCGGGCCCACAGCGCCTCTTGCGCGTCGTCGCGCTTATCCCACGCGCGCGCCAGGCGGAATAAAAAGGCGGTTTGCCCCTCAAGCTGCAGCGCCATCTGGCCCAGCACCTGGCGCATCATCGGCTGCTCGACCAGGCTTTTACCGAACGCCTGGCGCTGAAAAGCGTGATAGAAGGCGACCGACCAGGCCCGACGCATTAAGGCATGGCTGCCCAGCGCGCAGTCGAAGCGGGTCAGGCCGCCCATTTTGAGAATTTGCCGTACGCCGTCCCCCTCTTCGCCCACCAGCCAGCCACAGGCGTCATAAAACTCCACCTCGCTGCTGGCGTTAGAGCGGTTACCGAGCTTATCTTTGAGCCTTTCGAGGTGCAGCGCATTACGCTGGCCGTCCGGCAGAAGGCGAGGCACAAAGAAACAGGAGAGCCCGCCGGGTGCCTGCGCCAGCACCAGGTGCGCGTCGCTTTGCGGTACCGAGAAAAACCACTTGTGGCCCACCAGACGATAAAACCCGTCAGCGCTCTTTTCGGCACGGGTGGTATTGCTCAGCACATCCGATCCCCCCTGCTTTTCCGTCATTCCCATGCCGATCAGCAGCCCGCGCTTCTGGCTGCCCGGTGCCAGGTGCGGATCGTAGCGATCGCTCAGCAGCGGCGTCAGCCAGTCGCTAAACGGCCTGGGGAGCGACTGCTGTAGCAGAGGCGTAGCGGCGAACGTCATGGTTATCGGGCATAGCGTCCCGGCCTCCACCTGCGCATGCAGCATAAAGCGGGCCGCCCGGGCCACGAAAGCGCCGGCGCGCGCGTCGTCCTGCCAGGCGAGATTATGCACCCGGTTAGCGCACAGCCCCTGCATCAGCAGGTGCCAGGCGGGATGAAAGCGCACATCGTCAAGCCGCGTACCGGTCGCGTCATAGCGCAGTAGCTCAGGCGGATTAACGTTCGCCAGCCTCCCCAGCTCCAGCGACTCTGCCGTTCCCAACTGCTGGCCAATGCTGGCCAGCAGATCGCCATCCCAGGCGGCGCCCTCCCGAGCCACGGCTTCGCGCAGCGCGGTATCGGACAAGAATAAGTTGCTGTTCAGCAGCGGCGTCGGCTGATTAAACACGGTATGAGTTGGCCAGTGCATAGTGCTTCCCTCCGTCAATGGCGTTGTACTCAGTATGGTCAGCCAGGGCAGGGAGCGCCCGCGAGCCGGGTCACAAAAAAACCATCCGCCCCTTCGTGAGGCGCATCACAGGCATAAGAATTTAAAATTTCACAAGGCTAAAGTTGTGGAATAATTTATTCACTTGTTATTTTTTTGTTGAAATCAGGATGGCCTATGCAGACCGCGACACGCCCTGCGGGCGCGCACAAGCGCGCGCTGATCGCCGGATCTATCGGCAACTTTATTGAATGGTATGAGTTTGCGGTCTACGGCTTTCTGGCGACGGTTATCGCCCGGAACTTCTTTCAGCTGGCCGGCGAGGCGCCGCTAACGGGCCTGATCCTGACTTACGCCTCCTTCGCTATCGCCTTTTTCTTCCGCCCGCTAGGCGCCATAATTTTTGGCCGTATCGGCGATAGAATCGGCCGCAAGCCGACGCTGATCGTCGTCCTGGTGATGATGACGCTCGCCACCACGGCAATTGGACTGGTGCCGACGTATGCCAGCATCGGGGTGGCGGCCCCTCTGATTTTGACCGGGCTGCGCATTCTGCAGGGGCTGTTTGCCGGCGGGGAGTATGGCGGTGCCGTCTCGCTGATGACCGAGTTTGCGCCTCGCGGCAAGCGCGGCCTGTATGGCGCATGGCAATCCTTCACCGTCGCCCTCGGCCTGCTGGCCGGCGCCGGGATCGTCGCCCTGATATCCGCGGCGCTGAGCCCGGAAGAGCTCCATGCCTGGGGCTGGCGAATTCCGTTCTTCCTCGCCATCCCGATGGGGATCGTCGCGCTCTGGCTGCGGGTGAAAATGGAAGAGACGCCGGGCTTTCTCCGCCAGCAGCAACAGCAGCGCCCGCAGGCCAGCGCCGACCTGAGCCATACTCTGAAAGCGATTATCACCGGCATCGGCCGCCTGATGGTCTGGTCCGCCGCAGGCTACACCTACCTGGTGATTATGCCCGCCTACCTGCAGTCGGCGCTGCACACCGGCTTTAACCAGGCGCTGCTGATCGCGGTGATCTCCAATATTGGCTTTGCGCTGACCATTCTTCCTGCCGGAATACTCAGCGATAAGTGGGGTCGGCGTAACGTGATGGTGATGGCCGCGGTACTGCTGCTGATACTGGCGCTGCCGCTGCTGAAAATTCTTCAGGCGGAATCCAGCACGCTGCTGATAAAAGGCGCGGTGGTGCTCGTTGCTGGCGGTCTGGTGGGGGTGCTGGCAGGGCCGGGACCGGCGATGCTGGCAGAGATGTTCCCAACAAGGGTACGCTATACCGGCCTTGGGCTGGCCTATTCGCTCTCTAATGCAGTTTTTTCCGGCTGCGCCGGGCTGATTATTACCGGCCTGATTAAACAGACCGGTAATCTTGATATTCCGGCTTACTACGTCATGGCGACGGCGGTAGTCAGCATCATCGCGCTGATGACGCTCAATAAGAACGATCACCTGCGCTCGCTGGACGAGTAGCCGCCGGGCAGCGTGCGCCCGGCGTTAATCAGCTGCGCTGGCGCACGGCTTCAAACAGACAAATGCCGGTCGCGACGGAGACGTTCAGCGAGGAGACGCTGCCGGCCATCGGAATGCTGATCAGCTCATCGCAGTGTTCGCGCGTCAGGCGGCGCATCCCTTCACCCTCGGCACCCATCACCAGCGCCATCGGGCCGGTCATCTTGCTCTGGAAGAGGGTATGGTCCGCTTCACCGGCGGTGCCGACGATCCAGACGTTCTCTTCCTGCAGCAGACGCATGGTGCGCGCGAGGTTAGTCACGCGGATCAGCGGTACGTTTTCCGCCGCGCCGCAGGCGACTTTTTTCGCCGTCGCGTTCAGCTGCGCCGAACGGTCGCGCGGCACGATCACCGCGTGTACGCCGGCGGCATCGGCGCTGCGCAGACAGGCGCCAAGGTTATGCGGATCGGTAACGCCGTCGAGAATCAGCAGCAGCGGCTGATCGAGAGAGGCGAGCAGTTCAGGCAGGTCGTTCTCCTGGTACTGACGTCCCGGCTTCACGCGGGCAATAATCCCCTGATGCACGGCGCCTTCGCTTTTCTCATCGAGAAACTGGCGGTTAGCGACCTGAATCACCACGCCCTGGGCTTCCAGCGCGTGGATCAGCGGCAGCAGGCGTTTATCCTCGCGGCCTTTGAGAATATAGACTTCCTGAAAACGCTCGGGAGCGCGCTCCAGCAGGGCCTGCACCGCATGGATGCCGTAAATCATTTCACTCATTAAAGGTACTCATCTGGGGCGATATGCGCCGGGTTAATAGGGCCGTGAACCACTTCACTTGCGCCTATTATAACCGACATGGCGTTCAAATCGACTCCTGTCCTCGTTAACCGTTGGCCACCGCGCGCCTCTCGCCCGCCACCGCCGGGTGCGCGGGTAAAATAGCGTTAAGTAAATAGCGCGTATAGTCATGACCTGCCTGGGTGAAAATGCGCTCCGTCTCACCCTGCTCAACAAGCTTGCCCCGATACATTACCCCCACGCGATCGGCAATGTGTCGGACCACGTTTAAATCATGAGAGATAAACAGGTAAGCCAGCCCATATTCGCGCTGCAGCGCCATCAGTAAATTGAGTATTTGCGACTGGATCGACACGTCTAAGGCCGAAACGGGTTCATCGCAGACGATCAGTTTCGGCTTGAGGATCAGCGCTCTGGCGATGCCGATACGCTGGCGCTGGCCGCCGGAAAACTCATGCGGGTAGCGGGCGGCATCCTGCGGGCGCAGGCCAACCTGCTCCAGCATTTCGGCGACCCGCATTTTACGCTTGTCTATGCCGTGAATAATGAGCGGCTCTTCCAGGCTGTAGCCGATGCGGCGCCGGGGATCGAGCGATGAGAGCGGGTCCTGGAAAATCATCTGCATATCCCGGCGCACGCTGCGCCAGCCTGCGGCACTGAGCCCCGTCAGAGAGCGTCCATCAAAGACTATGTCACCGTCGGTCGCCGGCGTTAGCCCTAACATCAGCCTTCCGGTGGTGCTTTTACCGCTGCCGGACTCCCCCACCAGCGCCCAGGTCTCGCCCGCCTGGAGGCTGAAGCTTATATTATCTACCGCGCGCACGGAATTCCCGCGGCGCAGGAACGTCTTTGATAGCTGGTTGACCGTCAGCAACGATGTCGTCATTGCAAAATTCCTCCTTCTTCAGCTCGCCAGCAGCGAACCTGATGCCCCTCGTTGCCAACGGGGCGCAGCGCTGCCGCCTGTGCCCGGCATCGGGGCTGCGCCAGCGGACAGCGATCGGCATAGGCGCACCCGGCGGGTAACGCGTGCAGAGAGGGCACCTGCCCGCTAATTTCCGCCAGCGGCGTTTTCGGCGGATGGTTTGCCGAAGGCCGCGCCGCCAACAGCGCGCGAGTATACGGATGGCGAGGCCGCTCGAAGAGCGTATACACATCCGCTTCCTCCACCACCTGCCCGGCATAGAGCACCACCACGCGCTGGCACAATCGTGCTACTACGCTGAGATCGTGGGTGATAAAGATAATGCCCATCCCGGTCTGCTGCTTTATCTCATCGAGCAGATCGAGGATCTGCGCCTGAATAGTGGCGTCCAGCGCCGTGGTCGGTTCATCGGCAATCAGCAGCGAGGGAGAGGTAGCAATCGCCATCGCGATCATCACGCGCTGGCGCATTCCGCCGGAAAGCTCATGCGGCCAGGCGCCGGCACAGCGCGCCGGATCGGGTATGCCGACCTGCGCCAGCAGGCTGAAGATTTTTTCCCGCCGCTGCGCGCGCGAAAGCGCCGTATGCAGCCGCAGGCTTTCGTCAATCTGTAACCCAATGCTCATCACCGGGTTCAGGCTGGCCAGCGGATCCTGAAAGATCATCGCCATATCCCGGCCGCTTATCTGCCGGCGGACCTTCGCCGGGAGCGAATGCAGCGCTTTACCCGCCAGCACAACTTCCCCCTCAACGCGGCTGATGCGGGGGGATAGCAGCCCCATCAGCGCCTGGGCGGTGACGCTCTTGCCACAGCCGGATTCGCCAATAATGCCGAGCGTTTCATGGGCGTTGACCACAAACGACACCCCGCGCACGGGGGAGATCACCCCCTGACGGGTCGCGAATCGGACGTCCAGTTTATTAACCCGCAGCAAAGTCTCAGCCATAACGCCCCCCTTGTTTCAACAGCCGGAGTATCCGACGCGGTAAGGGTTTAAGCCCCGGATCGGCGCTATCGCGCAGGTCGTCACCGATAATATTCAGCGCCAGAATCAGCAGCACGATGGCTACCCCCGGGAAAAAGGTCATCCACCAGGCGCTAAAAATCACCGCCTTGCCTTCCAACAGCAGATTGCCGAGGCTGGGCATCGGCGCCGGTACACCGGAGCCGAGAAAGCTCAGCGCCGCCTCGGTGAGGATGGCGACCGAAAACACCCAGCTGACCTGGACGATAAACGGTGAAACAACGTTAGGCAGCAGGTGCAGCCATATAATCCGTGACGAAGTGGCCCCCTGCGCGCGCAGCGCTTCGATAAAGTTTTTCTCTTTAATCACCATCGCCGCCCCGCGGATCACGCGGGCAATCGACGGGACATACACCAGCGAAAGCGCCAGCACGACGTTGGCGATATTCGGCCCCAGTACGCCGACGATCGCAATTGCCAGCAGCAGGGAAGGAAAAGCGAACAGTCCGTCACAAACGCGCATCAGCACCCGATCTAGCGGGCGATACCAGGCGCACAGCAGCCCGATGACCATTCCCGTCACCCCGGCAATAGCCGCTACGGCAGCACCCACCGAAAGAGACACCTGAACCGCCAGCGCCACCCGAACAAACAGATCCCGGCCGAAGTTATCGGTCCCGAACCAGTGGGCGGCTGAAGGGGGTTTCAGGCGGCTTAGCGGATCGATGCTGTAGGGATCCCATGGGCTGAGGGCGCTGGCGAAAAAGGAGAGCAGCACGAGAGCCAGCAGCAGGCCGGGCCAGGCCAGGCGCGCGGAATTCTTTATCACCATCACTTTTCCCCTTCGTCGACGGAAAGACGCGGATCGGCCAGATAGCTCAGCAGATCCACCGCCAGGTTGATCAGTACATAGCAGACGGTAATCAGCAGCACGACGCCCTGGATCACCGTCACATCCCGGCGTTCGATGGAGTCAACAATCAGCGAGCCGACTCCAGGAATGCCAAATACGCTTTCAATCACAATCGTACCGGTGACCAGCGAGGCGAACGATTCGCCGCAAATCGTCAGAATCGGAATCAGGCTGTTTTTCAACGTGTGGCGCAGCAGCACCAGCCGCTCCGGCACCCCTTTCGCCCGTGCGGTATTGATAAACGGTTCCTGCATCACGTCCAGCATCACCGCACGGGTCATCCGCGCGATCAGCGCCGCAATACGCAGACCAAGCGCAAAAGCGGGCAGCGTCAGATACCAGACGTTTAACCAGAAAGATGCGTTGCTGGAGCGATAGCCCACCACCGGGAACCAGCGCAGCTGCACGGCGAAAAAGAAAATCAGAAACAGGCCGAGCAAAAAGCCCGGCACCGACATGCCGAAGGTCGCCAGCATACGAATCATGCGGTCCGTCGCGCTTCCGTGCTGCCACGCGCTGATGACGCCGCCCGCCAGCCCCAGCGCCAGCGCAATCGACTGGGCATACAGGGCCAGGGACAGCGTCGGCGTCAGGTGCTGTAAAAACAGGCTCATTACGCTGGTATTTAAAAACAGCGACTGCCCCAAGTCGCCCGTCAGCACCTCGCTAAACCAGCTGGCGAACTGGACCAGCAGCGGCCTGTCCAGCCCCATCTGCTGGCGCAGCGCGGCAATATCCTGCGGACTGGCATCATTTCCCAGAATAACCAGCGCCGGATCGCCAGGCGCCAGGTGAATCAGACAAAACACCACCACCGCCACCACCACCAGTACCGGCAGGAGCGCCAGCAGGCGGTGAAACAGATATCTTTTCATCGCCTTCTCCCGTCAGGGCGCGGTGACGCTAACGTTCCACAGGATCGGTCCAATCAAATCCTCGTAGCCTTTAACATTGTTTTTGATTGCCACGGCGTCCGGCGTGGTACGTCCCAGCACGATCACCGGCAGATATTGCCAGCTCAGCACGTTGAGTTTATCCACCAGCGGTTTCGCCGCCTGTAATGACGCGGCCTGCTTGATCGCATCGAGAACGGCATCAATCTCCGGGCTGTCGCTCAGCCCCGGGAACTTGGCGCGGGAATCGAGGAACGGATACTGATGCAGCACCTGGCGCATGGAGAACTCCAGCGCGCAGAGATCGAAGTTTTTCGGATCCTGGCGGCGCTGCAGCACCGTTGGCCAGTCGTATACATCCAGGCGGGATTTCACGCCAATCTGCTTAAGAACCTGCTGGGCGACAATCGCCAGGTTATAGAGCTCGGCATACTCTTTTGTGGCGATGATCACCACCTCCTCGCCTTTGTAGCCGGAAGCTTTCACCAGCTCGCGCGCCTCATCCAGCTTGCGTTGGTTCCAGTAAGGTTTTCCGGCCTCGCTGTACCAGTCCACCTGTTCCGGAAAGCCCAGCGAGGGGTCCTCTTTAAAGAAGCGCGGATCGCTGTAGCCCGCCAGCAGCGTTTGATGTACGTCGAGCGCAAGGTTGAAAGCCTGGCGCAGCTTGACGTTGGCGAACGGCCCCTGATGCTTATTAAACAAATAGGTGATCAGCGAGCCGCCGCTTTGCGGCTGGAACAGCGACAGATCCGGCACGCGGCTCAGGGTTTCGATATTGTCTTTCGGCAGCTGGAAGACGAGGTCGTATTCTCCGGTCATCGCCCCCGCCAGACGGGTAGACTCATCGGTGATATAGCGGAACCAGATATCCTTCACGTCGGCCTTTTTCTGCCCGGACAACCCGCTTGCCGGTTCTGACCGCGACTGGTACTGGTCATAGCGCGTTAAATGCAGATAATCGCCAGGCTTAAACTCCGCCAGCTTGTAGGGACCGGTGCCGATAAGCTCGGTCACCGGCTTTTTGCTGCCGTCCGCTTCATTGATAATCCGCGCAGGCATGATGGCGGCGATATTTTTCACATCTGCCAGCACGTTGAGGGTTATCAGCGACGGGGCTGGTAGCGTGAAGCTCACGGTTTTATCATCAACCTTTGTGAACTGAACGCCGGGCAGATTGGCTTTGCCCTGGGTGGATACCGCCAGCCAGCGGTTCATTGAGGCCACCACATCGTCCGCCGTCAGCAGCTGCCCGTCATGGAAATGGATCCCCTCGCGCAGGACGAGCGTGTAGGTTTTACGGTCGTCGCTGAGGGTGTAGCTCTGCACCAGCTCAGGCACCGGCTCAAAGTTTGCGTTAATGGTGAACAGCGTTTCGAAGATATGGCGGTCGACATCGGAGGTGGCGTTATTGGTCGTCAGGTAGGGGTCCAGCGTGCCGGGACGATTACCGTAGGCGATGTTCAAGGTGGCGTTACGATCGACGCTTTGCGCCTGCGCGTTTCCCAGGGGTAAAACCGCCGCCAGCATCAGCGCGGCGGCAGAAAACAGCATTTTCATTATGATAGTGCTCCGGTGAAGGTCAGGCGGCCCGCGTGGCGGCTGTGCGCCCGGCAAACTCATTTTTGGCATCCGCCAGCAGCGCGGCGTCCGTTAGTAAGCGCAATCCGGTCCGCGCCAGCACCAGCGCCCCGGTAACCAGGGCATCGTATCCCTGAGGCGAGTTAGCGGCTTCGCGAAAAGCAACGGTATGACCAATCAGATCGTCCGGGCCTATTTTGATATACGGATGCGCGGTGGGTACGGCGTGGCTGATATCGCCGGCATCGGTGGAACCCAGCCCCTCTTTCTCTTTCAGCTCGACGCTTTCGCCCGCGGCGGTGAACTCCTCCAGCAGCACGTCGTTGAGGGTATGGTTGATATTGAAATCGCGCGGCCCCACCTGATGTTCGATTTTCACCGTGGTGCCCGTCGCCAGTGCAACGCCCTCCGCGATGGCCCGGATGCGCGGCTCCAGCGCGACCACCTGTTCACGCGTACGAGCGCGAATGTAGTAATGGGCGGAGGCATACTCAGGAATGACGTTCGGCGCCTGCCCGCCGTTGGTGATAATGCCGTGCACGCGAATACCGTCCGGCAGCTGCTGCCGCAGTACGCTGATCCCGTTGTATAACAGCACCAGCGCATCGAGGGCATTCACGCCCTTATCCGGTGAGCTACCGGCGTGGGAAGGCTTGCCGTAGAAGTGAAAATAGAGGTGGTTATTAGCCAGCGACGGGCCGGAAAGCCGGGTTTTACCTGCCGGGTGGACCATCAACGCAACGTCCACATTGTCGAGGAAGCCGTGTTCCACAAAGCGGGCCTTCACGTTGCCGTTCGGCCCGCCCCGGCCGCGTAATCCCCCCTCTTCCGCCGGCGTTCCCAGCACGACCACCTTGCCGCCGGTGTACTCCAGCGTTTCGCCGAGCGCTACGGCCGCGGCCACGCTGGTGACGCCGATAATATTGTGTCCGCAGGCGTGACCGATATCGATCAGCGCATCGTACTCCGCCAGATAGGCAATCGTCGGCCCCGGTTTACCGCTCTCTTTAGTCGCGAAAAAAGCCGTTTCGTGTCCGGCGACGTGGGGAGTCACGGTAAAGCCGTGTTTCTCCAGCAGCTGCGTCAGCAGGCCGCTGGCGTAATACTCGTTATTGCCGGTTTCAGGATGGCCATGAATATCTTTGGCTATCGCCACATACTCATCCCGGTGCTGGTGAATACTTGTTGCCAGACGGTCTCGTAATTCGCTTGTGCTCATTGCTTCCACCTCAGTCATCACAGTTGATCCATTCCCGCCACCGGGAATCGCGTTTAGCCTAAATGTCGTTTTGCCTCCTGGCGCACCCGGTGCAAAACGTGGTGTTTAATCTCGCTGTAGCGCGGGTGTTCGGCCAGGGTTTCGATATCCCGTTCGCGGCCGAAGGGCAGAACGATCTCCTCGACGATTTTTCCCGGCTTCGCCGACATGACCAGAATGCGGTCGGCAAGGAACAGCGCCTCTTCAACATCGTGGGTGACAAACAGCAGGGTAGTACCAGTAGAAAGCCAGGACTCGCGCAGCAGCTCCTGCATCATCAGCCGGGTTTGCGCATCCAGCGCGCCGAAAGGCTCGTCCAGCAGCAGCACTTGCGGACCGGGCAGCCAGGCGCGCGCCAGCGCCACGCGCTGCTTCATACCGCCGGAGAGCTGCCAGGGGGCGTGATGCTCAAACCCTTTCAGGCCAACCCGGGCAAGCCAGTCCAGCGCCCGCGCGTTGGTCTCTTCTTTACGGTACCTGCCCAACCGCGGGCCAAAGGTGACGTTCTCCAGCACCGACAGCCACGGGAACAGATTCGGCTGCTGAAAAATCATGCCGCGATCCGGCCCCGGCGCGCGCACCGGTTTACCGCCCGCCGCTACGCGTCCGCGATCCGCTTGGCTAAATCCGGCCACCAGGTTGAGAATGGTAGATTTGCCGCAGCCCGAAGGGCCCAGCAGGACGACAAATTCCCCTTTGTTCAGCGACAGGCTGATATCCTCGAGCACCGTGAACGGCTGCGGCTTGGCCGCAAAGGAGAGCGAGACGTTTTCCAACGTGATGGCACTCATTATTCTTTCCCCGCCCAGGGCACAAACAGCCGTTGCAGCCCCAGCAGCAATAAATCCAGCAGATAGCCAATGCCGCCCAGCAGCAGAATGCCGAGCATGACGATATCGGTACGCAGATAGGAGCTGGCGTTAATCACCATCCAGCCAAGGCCCGAACTGGCGGCCACCATCTCCGCCGCAATTAGCGACGTCCAGCCGATACCAATCGACAGCCTGACGGTGGTGAAAAGGTCGGGTAGCGCATCCGGCAGCACGACCCGCAGGAAGATCTGCTTCCGCGAGGCGCCGAGGGTTTGCGCCACGCGAATGCGCGAGCGGCCAATACGCTCGACGGCGGCAGAGGCTCCGACCACTACGCTTAAAAAGGTGGCGATAAATATCAGGAAGAATTTAGACGCTTCACCAATCCCCAGCCAGACCACGGCCAGCGGGATTAGGGCGATTTTGGGCAGCGGGCGCAGGAACTGCACGAACGGATTTAACACAGCGGCGAGGCCGTCCGACAGCCCCATCAGCAGCCCCAGCGGAATGCCGATGATAATCGCGACCGCAAAGGCGCTAAGGGCGCGCGCGAGGCTCACCGCGATATGCTCCCACAGCGGCACCTGGCGATAGCCGTCCGCCAGCAGCTCTTCGGTGGTGAGGCCGATGTCCGTCAGGGAGGGCAGCAGCAGCGGATCAACCCACTGTCGCATCGCCGCCACCTGCCAGACGATAAAGAAAACCGCCACCGAGACGGTGCTGATGGCGATATGCTGGCTCAACCTCATTGCGCAGCTACCGCCGCATCACGGATATAGCGTGAATCAATCGCGGCATCCCAGTTCGCCGGAATGTCGCGTTTGCGGATCTCGCCAATCCCCGCGAGGAAGCCAGAGGTTTTACTCAGCGCTTTGCCGATGCCGCTGTCGGACGTTTGCGTCCCGTTGCCCAGCCATGCCGCCGTCCCCTGCTGGCTCAGAGTGGGGTATTCCAGGCCACCAAGCGTATTCGCTGCGGTGGCCACCGGTGCCCCTACCTCTTTCGCCACGATAGCCGCGGCGCGCTCCGGATCCTGCGTAAATTCATCGACCTTTTGCTGGTGAACGCGCAGGAAGGCGGTCACGACCTGCGGATATTGCTCGGCAAAGGCCTTGCGCACCACGTAGTTGTTGTAAATCAGGTAGCCATCTTTTTGCAGATCTTTTGTGGCGAAGACCTGGTGGCCGCCGGAGGACTCCAGCTCCTGGGCAAACGGCGCCCAGACGTAGCCCGCGTCAATATCACCACGTTTCCAGGCGGCGACCATGTCTGCCGGGCGCAGCGGCAGCAGGGTTATCTTGCTGCGATCCAGTTTGTTGACGTCGATGGCCGCTTCAAGAGCATATTGCGCCGTCGAATTCGGCGGGTAGGCCACGCGCTTACCTTCAATATCCTTAATATTGCTAATGCCCTCTTTGCCAATTAACCGTTCATAGCTGGCAATAACGCCGGAAACGCCAATAATCTCTACCGGTAGTTTTCTGACGATCCCCGCCGCCGCCGGGCTGGATCCAAAGTTGGCAATATCAATCGCATTACTGGCAAAATAAGTTAACGCATCAGCGCCAGAGGCAAATTGCACCCATTTCACTTTGCTGTTTAATGCCTTATCCAGAGAGCCATCGGCCTTTGCCAGCATTAATACCTGGGAGCCGCCGCTATAGGCCACCCGAACTTCGGCAGGCGTATCCGCAAAGCTGGTATTCGCCCATAAACCACCCGCTGCGATTAATAAGCAGAGACTTTTCTTCATTATATTTACCCCTGGAAAGTGCAGAAATTAGTGTCCGGATTAATAATCGGACTGGAAAATGCTTAATGCGGTATTAGCTTAATTGCCATAGCTGCGAACATCGCTCGGCCAGGGCCTGGGACGGATCGAACGTCAGGTCATAAAACGGCACCTTCACCGCCGCAAGCGCAACGGGAACCTCGGTACAGGCCAGAATCAGCTTTTGTGCACCGCGGTCAAACAGCGCGTTTGCCTGACGCAGCAACTGCTCGCCACCCTCTTCCAGCGCACCACGCTTAACGGCGTAACAGCCGGGCACAAACCACTGCGCCAGCTCCTCCTCCGTCGGCTCGATAGCCTCAATCCCCTGCTCCGCCAGCCTGCGCTGATACCAGCCCGCCTCCAGCGTGCCTTGCGTAGCGATAATGCCCACCCGCTGAGGTTGGTCCTCCTGCTGCGCCAGCAGGGCAAGCGTGGCATCTACAATATGCAGAATCGGGGCCTCGCTGACCTGACTCAGAGCGTCGTACCAGTGATGCGCCGTATTGCAGGGGATAGCGATATGGCTTGCCCCCGCCTGATTGAGCGTTTTAATACCATGGATGAGCTGCGGCAACGGTGACGGGCCGGTTCCCGCTAGCGCCTTTTGCCGGTCCGCGACTTGCGGAACGTTCCACACTATCGACGGTAACTGCTGCTGATCGCTCTGCGCCGGCGTGGCATCGAGCAGCCGTCGCTGAAAATCCAGCGTGGCAAGCGGCCCCATGCCGCCCAGCACGCCAAGCAGAAACGGCTTAGTCATGATGAGACTGCGCCTCTAACAGCTGGCGGTAGCCGAACAGTCCCGCGGAGCCGCCGGTGTGGATAAAGACCACGTTCTCATCCTGACGGAAGTGGCCCTGACGAATCAGATCGATAAGCCCGGCCATCCCTTTTGCGGAGTAGACCGGGTCAAGAAGAATACCTTCATGACGCGCCAGCAGCGTCAGCGCTTCCAGCATCCCTGCGGTTGGCAGACCGTAGCCCTCGCCGACATAGTCGCTATTGGCGACGACGGCGCTATGCGGCAAATCACCCGGAACACCCAGCAGGGCAAGCGTTTTGGCAGCCAGGTTCCAGACGTTCTCTTCCTGCTTATCCTTAGGCGCACGCACGCTGATGCCCAGCACAGGAACATGGCTGTTGGTCGCCGTAAAGCCCGCCACCAGCCCCGCCTGGGTACCGGTGCTGCCCGTAGCATGAACCACGTGATCGATGCGCAGGCGCAGCTGAGATGACTGATATAACAGCTCTTCGGCGCAGGCGACGTAGCCCAGCACGCCGATGGGGTTAGAGCCGCCGCCGGGGATAACATACGGGTTGTATCCTTGCTCACGCAGCGTGGCGGCGTACTCCTCCATCGCCCGCTGCATATCGGTGCCGCCGGGCAGATGGGCCACAATTTCCCCGCCCAGTAGCTCATCCAACAGAACGTTGCCGGAGCGTTGATAATCCTCGCCAAAATCAGTCACCCGCTTCTCCAGCAGCGCTTTCGCCTGCAGCCCAAGACGCGCCGCGCCGGCGATGGTCTGGCGCACATGGTTAGACTGCGTCGCGCCCTGAGTAATCACTACATCAGCATTCCGCGCCAGCGCATCCGCCAGTAAAAATTCCAGCTTGCGGGTTTTATTGCCGCCGCTCGCCAGGCCGGTTGCATCATCCCGTTTGATCCATATTTTTGGACCACCTAATAATTTCGACAAGTTATCCAGCGGCTCAAGCGGCGTGGGGAAATGACCAAGAGACACTCGAGGAAAACGGGCCAGATGCATACATGCTCCTTGCGAGGAAAGAGGGCAGAATAAAAGTAAAACCCACTATACACATCGGGAAAACATGGCTAATTAAAAATAATAAATAACGTCTTCTGAAAATAGACTAAGCAGGAAATACGAGGGGAAAGGAGTATTTTCTATTCTGTTATGGAATGACTTGCGGCAAAAAAGAATAACCCCTGCCGCATGACAGGGGTTATCGAGTGGAGTATTACTCAGCGGTTTTCTTTTTCGCCGCGCGCTTCGCTTTGGTTGCGGCAGCTATTTTCTGCGTTTTGGTCGACGGCTTCTTCGCTTTTTTCTCGCCTTTAGGCTGGGTAGCCTGGGGCTGAGACTTGCCTTTCTCTTTGCGGAAGGCGCTATCCGGCTCGAAGTTTACCTGCTTACCGGCCTGGCGACGACGCCCGGAAGGCTTGCCGGCGTTCGATTTTTTCGCCTTCTCACGCTCGGTCTTGCCGACGTTGCGCGGGGCGCGTTCGCTGGAGATCAGCGAGAAGTCGATTTTGCGCTCGTCCATATTGACCGCTTCCACGCGGACTTCCACGCGATCGCCCAGTCGATAGGTCTGACCGCCGGACTCGCCGATCAGACGCTGTCCGACCTGGTCGAAGCGGTAGTAATCGTTATCCAGGGATGACACGTGCACCAGGCCGTCGATAAACAGCTCGTCCAGGCGGACGAAGAAGCCAAAGCCGGTGACGCTGGCAATCACGCCCTTAAAGACGTTGCCCACCTGATCCAGCATAAAGTCACACTTCAGCCAGTCAGAGACCTCGCGGGTCGCTTCGTCGGCACGACGTTCGGCCATCGAACAGTGCGCGCCCAGCTGCAGCATCTCTTCCATGCTGTAGTGCCAGCCGCCGGTTTCAGTGCTGTTGCCTTTGTGCCCCTGCTCTTTCGCCAGCAGATACTTAATGGCGCGGTGCAGCGACAGGTCAGGATAGCGGCGGATAGGCGAGGTGAAGTGCGCGTAGGACTGCAGCGCCAGGCCAAAGTGGCCGCGGTTTTCCGGATCGTAAACCGCCTGCTTCATCGAGCGCAGCAGCATGGTTTGCAGCATCTCATGGTCAGGACGATCGGCGATGGAGGTCAGCAGCTCGGCGTAGTCGCGCGGCTCCGGCTTGTTGCCGCCGGGCAGCTCCAGACCGAGCTCCGCCAGCACCGTGCGGAAAGCGGTGATCGCTTCAGTGGTCGGCTTATCGTGGATACGGAACAGGGCCGGCTCCAGCGCCTTTTCAACGAAGCGAGCGGCGGAGATATTCGCCAGAATCATGCACTCTTCGATCAGCTTATGGGCGTCGTTACGCTGGGTCTGCTCAATACGTTCGATGCGGCGTTCAGCGTTAAAGATAAACTTCGCTTCTTCACTTTCAAAGGAGATGCCACCGCGCTCTTCGCGAGCGCTATCGAGGACTTTGTAGAGGGTGTGCAGCTCTTCGATATGCTTCACCAGCGGCGCGTACTGCTCACGCAGCTCGCCGTCGCCCTGCAGCATATGCCATACCTTGGTATAGGTCAGGCGCGCGTGCGAGCTCATTACCGCTTCATAGAATTTGTAGCCGGTCAGGCGGCCTTTTGACGAAATCGTCATTTCGCAAACCATGCACAGGCGATCGACCTGCGGGTTCAGCGAGCACAGGCCGTTAGAGAGCACTTCCGGCAGCATCGGTACCACCTGCGAAGGGAAGTAGACCGAGGTGCCGCGGCTGCGCGCTTCGCCGTCCAGCGGCGTACCGGGACGCACGTAGTAGCTTACGTCGGCAATGGCAACCCACAGGCGCCAGCCGCCTCCGCGTTTCTTCTCGCAGTAAACCGCGTCATCAAAGTCGCGGGCGTCTTCACCGTCAATGGTGACCAGCGGCAGATCGCGTAAATCAACGCGGCCGATTTTCGCCTCTTCCGGCACCTGCTCTTTGAGCACAGATACCTGTTTTTCTACCTCCGGTGGCCAGGTGTAAGGGATTTCATGGGTGCGCAGCGCCATATCGACCGCCATGCTGGTGCCCATGTTATCGCCCAGCACCTCAACGATTTTGCCCACCGCTTTCGTGCGACGGGTCGGGCGCTGGGTCAGTTCAACGACCACCACAAAGCCCATCCGCGCGCCCATGACTTCTTCAGGCGGGATCAGGATATCGAAGCTCAGGCGGCTGTCGTCAGGGACCACGAAGCCCACGCCGGCGTCGGTGAAGTAGCGGCCGACGATCTGGCTGGTTTTTGGCACCAGCACCCGCACGATACGCGCTTCGCGACGGCCTTTACGGTCCGCGCCCAGCGGCTGCGCCAGCACCTGATCGCCATGAATGCAGGTTTTCATCTGCTCAGACGACAGGTACAGGTCGTCTTTACGCCCCTCGACGCGCAGGAAGCCAAAGCCATCGCGATGGCCGATAACCACGCCTTTGAGCAGGTCAAGACGCTCCGGCAGCGCGTAGCACTGACGGCGGGTAAACACCAGCTGCCCGTCGCGCTCCATGGCGCGCAGGCGGCGGCGTAGCCCTTCTAACTGCTCTTCGCCTTCGATATTCAGTTCTATCGCCAGCTCATCTCGGCTGGCCGGTTTTTCACGTTTTGCTAAATGATCGAGGATAAATTCCCGGCTAGGGATTGGATTCGCATACTTTTCAGCTTCGCGGTCCTGGAAAGGATCTTGTGACATGTCGGTTCCTCCGTTGTCATCTCTGGTGAAAGTTCCTTCGTCTTTCACGCCGCCTCTTTGTTAGCTGCCTTCACTCACTCCGGTCACTTACCTGAGTAAGCTCCCGGAGATTCGTTCAGTTGCCGCCGCGATGCGACCTGAAATACTCGGCCTTTAATTCTTTACACCAGTAATAATTTATAAAGCGGTTGATTCTCTTCAACCAAATCAGCCAGCGTGTAGTTATCAAGTTCCTTAAGAAAACTTTGCGCCGCTTCTGCAAGCGCCTGTTTCAGGCGACACGCGGGAGTAATGTGGCAAAATTCGCTGCTGCAGTTGACCAGCGATAGCGGCTCAAGATCGCGAACCACGTCACCAACACGAATCGTTTTTGCCGGCTTACCGAGGCGGATCCCCCCGTTCTTTCCCCGCACTGCCATAACGTAACCAGAGCGACTCAGCTGATTGATTATTTTTACCATATGATTACGCGACACGCCGTAGACCTCCGTTACTTCGGAGATGCTCGTCATTCGGCCATCCGGTAGCGACGCCATATAGATAAGCGCTCGTAATCCGTAATCAGTGAAACTCGTTAACTGCACAGCAACCTCAGGGTAAGGGGAAAGCGGTGAATCCGCAGGGTATGACTATATTGATGATAAACCAGCCGACGCACAGGCCGCTAATTTATTTGAAATGGGGCGGGTAGGCAGCAAAAACAAGGGGCGCCCAATCGGCGCCCCTGGAGATAATTATGCGTCGAACGGATCGCGCAGAATCATCGTCTCGGTACGGTCAGGACCGGTAGAGATAATATCAACCGGTACGCCGGTCAGCTCTTCAATACGCGCGATGTAGTTCAGCGCCGCCTGCGGCAGGCCGCTACGCTCTTTCACGCCGAAGGTGGTTTCGGACCAGCCCGGCATGACTTCATAGATCGGCTCAATGCCTTCCCAGTTGTCGGCTGCCAGCGGAGTGGTGGTCACTTCGCGGCCGTCCGGCAGACGGTAAGCTACGCAGATTTTAACTTCTTTCAGGCCGTCCAGCACGTCCAGCTTGGTCAGGCAGAAGCCGGACAGGGAGTTGATCTGCACCGCGCGACGGATCGCCACGATATCCAGCCAGCCGGTACGACGACGACGGCCGGTAGTGGCGCCGAATTCGTTACCCTGCTTGCACAGGAACTCGCCGATGTCATCAAACAGCTCGGTCGGGAACGGACCTGCCCCTACGCGAGTAGAGTAAGCTTTGATGATACCCAGAACGTAATCCACATAACGCGGACCCAGGCCG
Organism: Klebsiella sp. 18074; assembly: GCF_902705905.1. NCBI lineage: Bacteria > Pseudomonadati > Pseudomonadota > Gammaproteobacteria > Enterobacterales > Enterobacteriaceae > Klebsiella > Klebsiella sp. 18074. The sequence goes on from NZ_CACSIS010000007.1 coordinate 142,064, forward strand.
GAGCCGGTTGCCACGCCACCTGCGGTGGTGTTGGAGGAGGTTACGTACGGATAGGTACCGTGGTCGATATCCAGCAGAGTGCCCTGCGCGCCTTCGAACATCACGAAGTCGCCGCGCTGACGCGCCTGATCCAGCAGATCGGAGACGTCTACAACCATCGCCGTCAGGATGTCGGCAATCGCCATCACGTCATCAAGGACTTTTTGATAATCAACCGCTTCCGCTTTGTAGAAGTTCACCAGCTGGAAGTTGTGATATTCCATCACTTCTTTCAGTTTGTCAGCGAAGGTGGCTTTATCAAACAGGTCACCCACGCGCAGACCGCGGCGAGCGACTTTATCTTCGTAAGCAGGCCCGATGCCGCGACCGGTGGTACCGATAGCTTTCGCACCGCGTGCTTTTTCACGCGCAACGTCCAGCGCAACGTGATAATCGAGGATAAGCGGACAGGCTTCGGACAGCAGCAGACGCTCACGGACAGGGATACCACGGTCTTCCAGTCCTTTCATTTCTTTCATCAGCGCAGCCGGAGACAGCACAACACCGTTACCGATGATGCTGGTGACATTTTCGCGGAGAATACCTGATGGAATAAGATGCAGGACGGTTTTTTCACCGTTGATTACGAGAGTATGGCCTGCGTTGTGACCACCCTGGTAGCGCACAACATATTTAGCCCGTTCAGTCAGGAGATCGACGATCTTCCCTTTACCTTCGTCACCCCATTGGGTGCCCAGTACGACGACGTTGTTGCCCATTTTTCAAAATCACCGTTTGCTTAAAAATGGATTCTACCATCGCTTTTTCAGAGTTACAGCACTTTTTGCACTCAATATCAGCCAGGTCTGGCCATTTTTTGATCAGCTCAGTGATTTCGTCAACATGTAGTAGATGACTATCCCGGCAACCACAAGACCGCCGCCAAAACGGCGTAATAAATTATCCGGCAGCTGGCTCATTGTGGCGATCATCCGACGCCAGGCGCGCGGATAAAGCAGCGGCCCCAGCCCTTCAAGTACTAAAACCAGCGCCAGTGCCAGCCAGATTGTTGAGTTCATGATTAACCTTTAGAAAGAAACGAAACCAGCGTCGCCGCAGAGCGTCAGGGCCTGAGTCATGACGCATTTTGCCCGTGTTGCATATTGTCCGGCATTTCGCGTTGATTATGCACTTTTTTTGCAGAACAAACGTATAACCCATTGTGTTAAGAGTTATTTCTGGAATTAAAAATATAAAAAAGGCGCCTTTTTCAAGGCGCCTTTTCGCTGACTAAATCGCTTATTTGCGAGCGGAGTCAGGTGACTTCATGTAGCGGAAGAAATCGCTGTCCGGGCTGAGAACCATCACATCCTGGTTACCCTGGAAGCTGTTCTCATAGGCACGCAGGCTACGGATAAAGGCATAGAAGCCCGGATCCTGGCTAAACGCATCGGCAAACAGCTTGGCCGACTCTGCATCGCCTTCACCACGCATGATGCGGCCCTGGCGCTCGGCTTCTGCCAGCGTCTTGGTCACTTCATAGTCCGCGGTAGCGCGCAGCTTCTCAGCCTCTTCCTGGCCTTGTGAACGGTGGCGACGGGCAACCGCTTCACGCTCGGCGCGCATACGGTTATAAATCGCTTCAGACACTTCGGCCGGCAGGTTGATCTGCTTGATTCGCACGTCGACGACTTCAATACCCAGCGCTGCCATACTGTTCGAGTTAACAACCGGAACCTTGCCGTTAGTTTCTGCCGATACGCGCTCCGCCGCTTTGGCGATAGCATCGTCAGCGGCCGGCGTGCTGACTTCATCTTCGGTGCCCGCTGAGCCGGAGTTCAGCGCATCGCGCACTTCCAGCGTCAGACGACCGCGGGAATCGGTCACGATATCCTTCACGTCCAGGCGACCAATCTCAGAACGCAGACGGTCAGAGAATTTACGCTTCAGCAGCACCTCGGCCTGGGAGACGTCGCCGCCGCCGGTTGCCAGATAGTAACGGCTGAAGTCGCTGATACGCCACTTGATGTAGGAGTCGACGATCAGGTCTTTCTTCTCTTTGGTCACAAAGCGATCGGCCTGGTTATCCATGGTCTGAATACGCGCATCGAGCGTTTTCACTGACTCAATGAACGGGATCTTGAAGTGCAGACCCGGCGAATAGACCAGCGGTTTATTTTCGCTATCGCGTAGTACCTTACCAAAGCGTAGCGTAATACCGCGCTCGCCCTCTTTGACCACAAAGATAGACATGTAAAGCACTACCAGCACGATGGCAATAATCGCAATTACAGGTTTACGCATCGTTATTCCCCCTGACGCTGGTAGTCGTTACGCTGCGCGTTGGCGCGACGTTGGTCCATAATGTTGCTGTCCGTAGTGCTCGAGGTGTTGCTGGCGCTGCTTGAGCCGGAAGCAGGCGGCAGGCGCAGCAGATCGCTCGCACCGCTGCTATTGCCCTTTGCTGCCGGCGTACCGGCGCCTTTCAGCATCTGGTCCAGAGGCAGAACCATCAGATTGCCGCCCTTATCGTTAACCAGCACTTTACGGGTATGGCTCAGCACTTTTTCCATGCTTTCGATATACAGACGCTCACGGGTAATCTCCGGCGCGGCTTTGTACTCAGGCAGGATCTTCGCAAAGCGCGCGACCTCACCCTGAGCTTCAAGAACGGTCTGAGTCTTGTACGCACGCGCCTCTTCGAGGATACGCTGCGCGGCACCGTTAGCTCGCGGCTGCACTTCGTTGGTGTAAGCTTCGGCTTCGCGGATGTACTGCTGCTCGTTCTCACGCGCGGCAATCGCATCATCAAACGCGGCCTTCACCTCTTCCGGCGGACGTGCCGTCTGGAAGTTGACGTCCAGCAGGGTAATACCCATGTCGTACGGGCGAATCGTCTCTTCCAGCTCGCGCTGGGTATCGCTACGAATCACGGTACGCCCTTCGGTCAGAATACGGTCCATGGTGTACTTGCCGATAACGCCGCGCAGGGCGCTGTCGGTTGCCTGACGCAGGCTATCGTCGGCGCTGGCAACGCTAAACAGGTAGCGTTCTGGATCGGTTACCCGATACTGCACGTTCATCTCAACACGCACGACGTTTTCATCAGACGTCAGCATGACGCCAGAAGCCGCCAGTTCACGTACCGATTCAACGTTGACTGCCTGAACGTTATCGATAAAGGTTGGTTTCCAGTTAAGACCCGGCTCAACCAGATGGCTGAATTTACCAAAGCGAGTCACCACACCACGTTCTGCTTCCTTGATGGTATAGAAACCGCTGGCTGCCCAGATAATAACGGCGGCTACGGCAACAATGCCGACAATGCGTCCGCCCATAGGCCCGCGAGGTCCCTGAGAGCCGCTAGCGCCTCCCTGTCCTCCTTTGCCGCCACCGAGACCGCCAAGTTTTTTACTTAACTTGCGGAAGATATCATCCAGATCGGGCGGCCCCTGCTCGCGACCACCTTTATTGCCATTTCCCCCGGAGTTGCCGCCTTGGTTATTGCTGCTCCCCCACGGGTCGCGGTCCTGTCCGTTATTACCGGGCTGATTCCACGCCATGTATATGCTCCATATTTGTTTTTGATATCCCCACAGGGGTTAATATCTTCAGGCAAGCTGCAAGGTCAAATCACGTAATCAACCAGCGCTGGCTCTTGTTTACAGAGGCGACGCCAGTCAACGATCGGCATGCGCACCTGCAGACTCACGCTGCCGTCATCCTCCAGCCACTCTTTTTCTATCGCCTGAAGCTGATAGAACCGACTTCTCAGTCGCCCTTCCTGCGGCGGTAAGCGCAGCGTGTGCTGAGCCACTTCACCGGAAAGCCGTTCCGTCAAAGCCTGAAAAAGCAGCGGTACCCCAACTCCGGTCTGCGCAGAGAGCCAGACCCGAATCGGTTTATTCTCTTCATCCCGGTCGATACGCGGTTCAAAATCGTCAAGCATGTCGATTTTGTTCATCACCAGCAGCACCGGGATCTCATCGGCCTCGATTTCAGCGAGAACCGTATTTACGGCATCAATGTTTTCCTGCAGACGGACGTCGGCTGCGTCAATCACGTGCAGCAACAGCGTCGCCTGACGCGTCTCCTGCAGCGTGGCTTTAAACGCGGCGACCAAATCGTGCGGCAGGTGACGAATAAAGCCTACGGTGTCCGCCAGCACGGTTTCACCCACGTCAGTGACGTCGATGCGACGCAGCGTCGGGTCCAGAGTCGCGAACAGCTGGTCCGCCGCGTAAACCTCAGCTTCGGTTATCTGGTTAAACAGCGTTGATTTCCCGGCGTTGGTGTACCCCACCAGCGACACGGTGGGAATATCGGCTTTGGCTCGTGACCGCCGTCCCTGTTCACGCTGCTTTGATACTTTTTCCAGCCGCCCGAGGATCTGCATAATGCGGTTACGCAGCAGTCGACGGTCAGTCTCGAGCTGGGTTTCACCCGGGCCACGTAAACCAATCCCGCCCTTCTGTCTTTCAAGGTGGGTCCAGCCGCGTACCAGGCGCGTCGCCATATGGCGCAGCTGCGCCAGCTCAACCTGCAGTTTCCCTTCGTGGGTGCGCGCTCTCTGGGCGAAAATATCTAAAATAAGCCCTGTGCGATCGATAACCCGGCATTCGCACAGCTGCTCCAGGTTGCGTTCCTGGGCTGGGCTCAGGGCATGATCGAACAGCACGACCGACGCGCCGGTCGCTTTTACGGCTTCCGCAATTTCGACAGCCTTACCTTCACCAACAAAATATTTCGGGTGCGGTGCTTTACGGCTACCGGTAATCACCTGCATTGCTTCGACACCGGCAGAGGAGACCAGGGATTCAAACTCCTGAAGGTCTTCCATATCTTTGTCTTGCGAAAAATAGATGTGTACCAGCACCGCCTGCTCACCGGCATCATAACGGTCAAACAAGCGTAAACCCCTTCTAAAATACCAGCGGGGAACAGAGTCACTCGTGGTCTTTCTGGCTGCGTGAGTATTGGCCTTACTCGTTTACCCCAGCCATTTACGGCTGTAAACGCCTGGGGATTCACTACATACCGCCTTCCTGCAACCCAAAACTCATAGAGTAAAATCTGGCTCCCCGGCTTGGAAAAACAGCATTAACCTTATTCGGCGTCTTCGCTGTCTTGCTGCGGCGCAGAAGAACCCTGCGCGCTACCACCGTGGTGATAGTTGCTTGTACCGCCGCCAGCATTATTGCTGTGGTGAGACACCGGGCGAGACGGAACAACGGTAGAAATTGCGTGCTTGTAGACCATCTGGCTGACCGTGTTCTTCAACAGGATCACGAACTGATCGAAAGACTCAATTTGCCCTTGCAGCTTAATACCATTCACCAAATAAATAGAAACCGGAACGCGTTCCCGACGCAAAGCGTTCAGGAACGGATCTTGTAAAGATTGCCCCTTAGCCATTCTCTCTTTTCCTTATATGTATGCTTGTTTTGTACTCAGAACCTTACGATTCTTAAAAAAAATTACGCACGATACCGTTTAATTGTACACGTTCAGTCCTGGCTCGCACCAACTACCTGTAATACTTTGTTGAGCGCCTGTTCAGGTTGTTCACTGTCTAACCAGTGAATATCTTCCCAGCCGCGCAACCAGGTTATCTGACGCTTGGCTAACTGTCTCGTGGCGCAAACACCTCGATAAACCATTTCATCATACGGGATCTCGCCATCAAGGTATGACCACATCTGGCGATATCCTACACAACGAATGGAAGGCATATCCGTATGCAAATCTCCGCGGGCAAATAGCGCCCGTACTTCTGCCTCAAAACCTGAAGCCAACATCTGATGAAAACGCTGTTCTATGCGCTGATGGAGCAGTTCCCGGCTCGCCGGGGCGATGGCGAACTGATGCACCTTGTACGGCAGAGCGTCTCCCGACGTTTGCGTCAGTTCCGTTAAAGTTTTACCCGAAATGAAAAAAACTTCCAGTGCTCGGGAAAGTCTTTGTGGATCATTTGGATGAATACGCGCGGCGGCGACGGGATCGATCTCCTGTAGCTGCCGGTGCAGTGCGTGCCACCCCTGCTCTGCTGCCTGTTGCTCAATCTTAGCTCTGACCTCGGGATCTGCCGACGGTAACGGCGAAAGTCCTTCCAGCAACGCTTTGAAATACAACATTGTTCCGCCAACCAGTAGCGGAATACGCCCGGCAGCGACGATATCCGCCATTTCTGCCAGCGCATCGCGACGAAAATCCGCCGCGGAGTAAGCCTCTGCCGGGTCGAGAATATCCAACAGTCGATGCGGCGCTGCGCTCAGCTCTGCCGCATCCGGCTTGGCCGTACCAATGTCCATTCCTCGATAGATAAGGGCGGAATCGACACTAATCAACTCTACCGGTAAAATTTTACGCAAAGCAATGGCCAGCGCCGTTTTACCGGAGGCCGTTGGGCCCATTAAAAATATTGCCTTAGGCAGGCTCGCCTCAGTTACATCACTCATCTTTCAGGGCATTCATCGCCGAATTTAGGTCAACGGGTTGTAACAGACCACCCGGCGGAGCTTTTACCAGCTGCGGACATAAACGCTCGACATCCGCCAGCACGCTAATCGCCTGCGCCATATTCCACTGCGCGTGTTCGCTCGCCAGATTACGCGCGATCCACTGCGCGATGTCACCGACGTCAAATGCCTTTCGCTGCGCCAGGTAGCCTATCAGTTCAGGAATCAAGATTTGTAAATTTTGTTGTCTTAAGGGTAAAGGCACCGCGCGAACCGTCAAATGCTGCGCATCGGACTGCAGATCGATACCCAAAGCCACCAGCGCCGCCTGCGCTTTCGCCAGCGCGTCCTTTTCCGCGCCCGAGACCTTTAGCCGCAGCGGGATCAGCAGCGGTTGTCCGCAAACCGGCTCCCCGGCGGGCGTCAGCTGCGCCTGACGCAGCCAGCGTTCGGCCACCGGCAGCGCCAGAAGCGCCAGCCTGCCGTCGCGCTCCAGCAGCGCGCAATCACCCTCAACGATGGTCAGCACGCGGCCAAAGCTTTGGCTGTGCCCGGACAAACCTTCCGCCGCGGGCGCCGGGGCGCTGCTTTTACGCTCGGCGGCCGGCGTCTCGAGCAGCTGACGATACAGGGCCCCCTGCTGCTTTTGGTATCCCGGCTGCGCATGCGGCCAACCGGCGCCGGCGCCTCCAGCCGGACTGGAAGGCTCGCGTGGCGCTTCACGGCCGTAGCGCGCGGCGGCTGGCTCTCGTGCGGAAACCGGCTGTGCAAAATGGTTAGCGCCGGCCGCGATCCGATTCTCCGGTATCTGCAGACGCGGCGGCTGGCCCTTATCTTCTTCCGCCAGCGGCGCGCTGAGCTGCTGCTGGAGGACGCTGAGCACCCCTTGATAGATAAAATCATGGACCAGCCGGGACTGGTGAAAACGCACTTCGTGCTTCGCCGGATGGACGTTGACATCCACCTGGTGCGGGTCAATCTCAAGGTACAGGACAAAAGCCGGCTGCTGATCGGCCCCGAGCTTATCTTCACAGGCCTGGCGAATAGCGTGGTTGATCAGCCGATCGCGCATCATCCGGCCGTTGACATAGCAGTACTGGATCTCCGCCAGCGCCGGATTGGTGTGCAGCGGATCGGCCACCCAGCCGCTGAGGGTCAGATCGCCGTGCTGCCACTCAATCGCCAGCGCCTGCTCGAGGAACGGCGTACCGCAGATAGCTCCCAGCCGCCGCTCGCGCTGTCCGCCCGCGGGTACGGCGCGATACTGGCGCATCGCCTTGCCGTTATGGCTGAGATTAATCGTGACGTCAAAACGCGCCAGCGCGATGCGCCGGACGATTTCATCGATGTGGTTGAATTCCGTCTTTTCGGTACGCATAAACTTGCGGCGTGCCGGGGTGTTATAGAACAGATCCAGCACTTCCAGCGTGGTGCCGACCGGGTGCGCCGCCGGCTTGACGGTCACGTCCTGATCGCGCCCTTCGGCGTAGGCCTGCCAGGCCTCCTGTTGCTCCGCCGTGCGGGAGGTCAGGGTCAGCCGCGCCACCGAGCTGATACTGGCCAGCGCTTCCCCGCGAAAGCCGAGGCTGATGATGGCTTCCAGATCGTCGAGGGAGGCAATTTTACTGGTGGCGTGGCGAGCCAGCGCCAGCGCCAGCTCGTCTTTTTTGATGCCGCAGCCGTTGTCCCGAATGCGGATAAGCTTCGCGCCACCGCGTTCGATATCAATATCAATTCGGGTCGCGCCGGCATCAAGGCTGTTTTCGACCAGCTCCTTAACCACCGACGCCGGACGTTCCACCACCTCACCTGCGGCAATCTGGTTGGCGAGCTGCGGCGGCAGAACCTGAATCGGCATGACTGACTCCTTAATTTATCAACGTCCTGCCAGGCGACGCGGCGCTGGCCGTTTGTGCGGGCTCGCCGCGCGGGGCTGATTGCAGCGGGTGCTGCATAAAGTAATTACGCAGACCGTTATAAATCGCTTCGGCAAGCTGCTGCTGATAGTTGTCGCTGGCCAGCAGCCGCTCTTCGCCGGTGTTGCTGATAAAGCCGGTTTCGACGAGGATCGACGGAATATCCGGCGAGCGCAGCACGCCGAGGCTGGCGTGTTCCGGACGGCGCTTGTGGAGATCGCCGACCCGCTGCAGCTGGCTCAATACGTTAGTCGCCACATCATACCCGACGCGCTGGGAATGGCCGAACTGTAAATCCAGCACCGCCTGGCTCAGATAGGGATCCGACTGGCTGTTCGCCAGCACGTCTCCCGCGCCGCCGAGCAGCTCGGACTGCTTCTCATGCTGCTCAAGCCAGCCCGCCATTTCGCTATTGGCGCGACGGTTAGACAGCACCCATACCGACGCGCCGGTCGCGTCACGATTCGGCGCCGCATCGGCGTGAATCGACACCAGGAAGTTGGCATTTTGCTTACGGGCGACGTCCGAACGGCCCATTACCGAAATAAAGTAGTCGCCGTCGCGGGTCAGCACCGGCTTAAACAGCGGATCGGCGTTCAGCAACGCACGCAGCTTGCGGGCAATCGCAATCGTCACGTTCTTCTCTTTGGTACCATCCGGGCCGATCGCGCCGGGATCCTGGCCGCCGTGGCCGGCGTCGATCGCAATAATGACCTTATCGTCCGTCGCCATCGCGCGGCCAGCCGGGCGCGTCACGGGATGACTCTCGGTCATCACCGTTTGCCGTTCGTTACCCGATGACTTAAACGGATTGCGCGCCGGCGCCACCGGCACCGGACGTGGGGCGATCGTCGGCGTCTCCACCCGCTTCACGACCGCCGGAGGCGGTGGAGGCGGCGGAACGTCGGCGTTAATCGTGAACACAACGGTATAATTAGAGCCGTTTTGCTGCTTCACCGCGCGGGTTTTACCGTCTTCTGTCAGGTCCACCAGCAGGCGCAGAGACTGGGTATCCTGCGCGGCGCCCGCGCGAATGCTTTTCACCAGGTTGCTGCCGCTAAACAGCAGCGGTAATCCCTGCAGAGTGCCAGTCTGCTTGATATCCAGCGCCACCGTGCGTTTGCCCTGCGGGCTAAAGGAGTATTCGGGATCGCCGATAAAGCTAATGGTAATACGGGCCTGCCGATCTCCGTTAGAGACCTGGATATCGGATAAACTTGCCGCAAAGGTCTGCATGCTAAACAGCATCAGCGCAGCGGCCAGCCAGGGGGTTATGCGATATTTCATCCCGCGATCCTTCAGGCTAAACACGCCAGTAAAGACTCACCCAATGAGGAGACTGCCGTTACGCGCGCCTCACGCCCTTGTGCCTGATACTCAAGATGAATTTCGACATCCGGCTCGGGCAGCACGCCCGCGCCCTGCTGCGGCCATTCAACCAGGCAGATAGCATCGTCAGTAAAATAGTCACGGATCCCCATAAACTCGAGCTCTTCGGGGTCCGCCAGGCGGTAGAGATCAAAGTGATACACCATCAGGTTTTCGAGGGTGTACGGCTCCACCAGCGTATAGGTAGGGCTTTTGACATTCCCGCGGTGGCCGAGTGCGTGTAAAAAGCCGCGGCTGAAGGTCGTTTTACCTGCGCCTAAATCGCCATACAGATAGATGACCGTGGCGCCCGTACAGAGCCGTGCAATGCGGTTGCCAAGGTCCAGGGTTGCCTGCTCGTCGGGTAAGGGAATCACTCGGTTAATCATGGTCTACGTCAATCACATCCGGGTTAACAACACGCCTGAGCGTGGAAAAGAGATCGGTCGCCAGCATCCCACGGGCGCCATCTCTGGCAGCCAGTCGGTCTGCGGCTTCGCCGTGCGCCACGCAACCGGCGCAGGCAGCATCATACGGCGTCAGCTTTTGCCCTAACAGAGCGGCAATAATACCGGTGAGCACATCGCCCATTCCGCCGCTGGCCATACCGGCATTGCCGGCATCGATAATACCCATCTCGCCTGCTTCACTGGCCACCACCGTCCCCGCGCCTTTCAGCACGACCACGCCACCATAACGTTTTACCAGACGTTGAGCAGAATGTAAGCGATCGCTTTCAATTTCTGCCACGCTGCAGTCAAGCAGGCGGGCGGCTTCGCCGGGGTGTGGCGTCAGCACGCGATTGTGACGTTTATCGGCATTGATTGCCAGCAGGTTCAACGCATCCGCATCCCACACCATCGGTTTCATAAAGCTCTCCAGCTGGCGTAGCGCCCGCGTCGCCCATTCGCTCTGACCGAGTCCCGGACCGATCGCCACCACATCAGCCCACTGCAGGCTATCATCGAGGCTCTGCGGCGTGAGCGCATCCACCATCAGCTCCGGCCTGGCGGTAATAATCGGGGCAATATTTTCCGGATGAGTCAACACCCGCACGAGCCCCGCTCCCGCCCGCAGCGCCGCTTCTCCGGCCATCCTGATGGCGCCAGCGGTGCCGCGGTCGCCACCCACGATCGCCAGCCTGCCGTGATCGCCTTTATGGGAGGTCGCGCGGCGCGGCGGCAGCCAGCCCGCCAGCTGCGAGGCATCAAAGCGCGCCAGCAGGAACCTTTGTCCGGCAAGCCAGCCGTCGAGGCCCAGGGAGTGGTAGTGCAGCTGACCCACCACGTCGCGGGCTTTACCGGTCAGTAGCCCCGGCTTGAGGGCGATAAACGTTAGCGTGTGCGCCGCATGGATCGCCGCTCCCGGCGTGGTTCCGGTCTGCGCATGGAGCCCGGAGGGGATATCCAGCGCGACTATCGGCGCCGGATGCGCATTGGCGCGCGCGATAAGCTCGGCGGCAGGCCTGCGCGGAGCGCTGCGCAGGCCGGTACCCAGCAGTCCGTCAATAATCAGCGAGATCGCTTCCGGCCAGGCGATATCCGCCGCGTGGATCGTCCCGCCGGCGTTGAGCCACTCTTCGCGTGCGGCATGCGCCTCCTCCGGCAGCGGCTTCTCGCTCTCCAGCGCCAGCAGCGTCACCGCAATCCCTTCCGCCTGCGCCAGGCGCGCAACGACATAGCCGTCGCCGCCGTTGTTGCCGTGGCCGCAAAGAATCAGCCAGTTCTGGCTGGCAGGGTAGCGGCTGCGCGCCAGCTTGAAAGCCGCTTCGCCGGCCCTGCGCATGAGCTCAAACAGGGTCAGCCCGAGGCTATCGGCAGCCTCTTTTTCCGCCCGCCGGAGCGTCTCTGCAGGGCAGATGAAGTGTGGTATACTGACAGGGTTTTTCGTCATTGTATGGTCCATCATGTTACAGCCCCTCGATCTCAATAAGTTAGCGCAACAAATCAAGCAATGGGGCACTGAACTCGGGTTCCAGCAGGTGGGTATTACCGATACCGATCTCAGCGTCAGCGAACCCAAACTGCAGGCATGGCTGGACAAACAGTACCACGGAGAGATGGAGTGGATGGCGCGCCACGGCATGATGCGCGCGCGCCCTCATGAGCTTCTTCCCGGTACGTTACGCGTCATCAGCGTACGGATGAACTACCTGCCCGCGAATGCCGCTTTTGCCCGCACCCTGAAAGATCCCGCGCTTGGCTACGTCAGCCGTTATGCCCTTGGGCGTGATTATCATAAGCTGCTACGTAACCGCCTGAAAAAACTCGGTGAGATGATTCAGGAACAGTGTGCTTCGCTCAATTTTAGACCGTTTGTCGATTCCGCGCCTGTTCTGGAGCGTCCTTTGGCGGAAAAAGCGGGTCTTGGCTGGACGGGTAAGCACTCGCTGATTATTAACCGCGATGCCGGTTCGTTCTTTTTCCTCGGCGAGCTGCTGGTGGATATCCCCCTGCCCGTCGATCGGCCGGTCGCCGAAGAGTGCGGGCGCTGCGTCGCCTGCATGACGATCTGCCCGACCGGCGCCATCGTCGAGCCCTATACCGTCGACGCCCGCCGCTGTATCTCCTATTTGACCATTGAGCTGGAAGGCGCAATTCCTATCGAGTTCCGCCCGCTGATCGGCAACCGCATATACGGCTGCGACGACTGCCAGCTGATTTGCCCGTGGAACCGCTTTTCCCAGCTTACCGATGAAGAGGATTTCAGCCCGCGCAAAGCGCTGCATGCGCCGCCGCTGGTGGAGCTGTTTGCCTGGAGTGAGAGTCATTTTCTGAAGGTGACCGAAGGATCGGCAATTCGCCGCATCGGTCATCTGCGCTGGCTACGCAATATTGCCGTGGCGCTGGGAAATGCGCCGTGGGATGAAGCGCATCTCAAGGCGCTGGAAAGCCGTCGGGGCGAGCATCCGCTTCTCGATGAACATATCGAGTGGGCAATAGATCAGCAAATTGCCAGGCGCAGCGCCGGCGCGGTTGACGTGCAGCTGCCGAAGAAACAGCGGCTGGTCAGGGTGGTCGAAAAAGGTCTTCCGCGAGACGCCTGATTCATTCACAGGCTGTGAATAAAAACAAAAACACATTGCGTTTCAACATGCACACGAACGTCAAGTGATCGTATTAACACTTTGAAATGAAATTTTATTGTTAAATTTCAATGAGATGAATTGATACTATTCAAAAATCGAAGTTTTTCCGCAACGCGTCGTTTGCATTTAACCTGTGGATAACTCTGTTTACAGTATTTTCCGGTATTCAACGGAAGGCATCCCCGGTGCGATTTGCACTGTGGATAAATTGAGTATGAGGAAGAAATTTTGGAGCGGGAAACGAGACTCGAACTCGCGACCCCGACCTTGGCAAGGTCGTGCTCTACCAACTGAGCTATTCCCGCTTGGGTGTGGTAACTATCAAATTTGGAGCGGGAAACGAGACTCGAACTCGCGACCCCGACCTTGGCAAGGTCGTGCTCTACCAACTGAGCTATTCCCGCTTAATCTTCGTCTTTCAACCTGCCGCTACCTGAGTAGCTTTACCGCAAGCCGAAATCCTGTGATTAGGATAGTGCCTTTCAAATTTTGGAGCGGGAAACGAGACTCGAACTCGCGACCCCGACCTTGGCAAGGTCGTGCTCTACCAACTGAGCTATTCCCGCGTACTTCTTGCCATATTTCTATGGCGTCGTGATTTGCATTTCTGCTTCGTCACGGGAGGCGCATTATACGAGAATTCGATTTAGCTGCAACCCCCTTGCGAGCACTTTTTTTCTATTTTTGTCTGAATGGACATTTTATCGCCAGATAGCGCCCTGAATTGTATAAATAAGCAGCGCGTAAGGCAAAAAAACTTTTTCCGACCTTGTTAAAGGCGCAAAATCGCCCCGCTCTGCGGGTATGATCACCCCATAGACGGTCAACAACAATGACAAACAGGGAAATTAAAATGAAAAAGACGCTCTCCGTCCTGCTGCTGATCGCGCTAGCTATGGGAACGGCATCGGCAACGACGCTACATTTTGGCACTACGACGGCCAATCCGCCCTTTGAAACCGTCAACGCGAAAAACCAGCCGGCCGGTTTTGATATCGATCTTGCCCGGGCGCTCTGTAAACAAATGCAGGCCGAGTGCACGTTTACGCCGCAAAGCTTCGATACCCTCATCCCGGCGCTGCGCTTTAAGAAATTCGACGCCATCATCGCCGGCATTGAGATCGTCCCAATGCGCGAAAGGCGGGTCGCCTTCACTCAGCCCTATCGTCAGCAGCTCTCCGGCGTGGTTGTTACCGCAAAGAACAGCGCCCACGGCTTTGCAGACCTGAAGGGTCAAAAGATTGGCGTCGCTAAAGGCAGCATTCATCAGCGCTACCTGCACGATAAGCAAAAGCAGGTGAACGTCGTCGCTTACGAGAGCGATGCAGCCGCGTTCAGCGCGCTGAAAGAGGGGAGCGTTAACGGAGTAATGAGCGATCGCACCGGCGCCGAGACGTGGCTGCAGGAGAATCCTGACTACGCCATCATCAACGAGCAGGCAACCGACGCCAAATATTATGGTAAGCAGCTGGCGATCGCGGTACGCCAGGATGACCCGGAATTGCTCAACGCGCTGAATGCCGCGCTGGAGGTCGTCAAGGCCTCCCCTGAATTCGGGCAAATGGAGCTGAAGTGGTTTAAATAGCCGGGCCGGCCGCCGGGGGCCAGTGCCCCCGGCGGTAAGATTAGAGCTTAACGTTACAGCTTGATAAAGTGCTCGCGGTAGTAGGACAGCTCCGCCACCGATTCGCGAATGTCATCCATCGCCTGATGGGTGCCCTGCTTTTTAAAGCCATCGAGGATTTCCGGCTTCCAGCGGCGCGCCAGCTCTTTCAGGGTGCTGACGTCAAGGTAGCGATAGTGAAAGTACGCTTCCAGCTCGGGCATGTACTTAAAGAGAAAGCGGCGGTCCTGACCAATGCTGTTGCCGCAAATCGGTGATTTACCCGCAGGTACCCACTGCTTGAGGAATTCGATAGTCGCCAGCTCCGCCTCGCGATCGCCCAGGGTGCTGGCCTTGACGCGCTCCACCAGCCCGCTGCCGGTATGCGTGCGCACGTTCCACTCGTCCATCAGCGCCAGCTGCGCGTCAGACTGGTGTACCGCAATGGTCGGCCCTTCCGCCAGAATGTTCAGGTTTGCATCGGTTACCAGGGTGGCGATTTCGATAATGCGATCGCGCTCCGGATCCAGCCCCGTCATTTCAAGATCGATCCAAATCAGGTTGTTTTCATCTGCACTCATGCTATTTTCCACCCTTCTTGCGTAACTATATTCATCTAAAATAGCGTGTATCATAGAGGTTTTGCCCCTACAGGGCGACCAGGAGCCAGTTCGATTGAGTAAAAATAAACTCTCCAAAGGCCAACAGCGCCGCGTGAAGGCCAACCACCAGCGCCGCCTGAAAACGACTTCGGAGAAGGCCGACTACGATGACAATCTGTTTGGCGAGACCTCCGAAGGCGTCGTCATCAGCCGCTTCGGCATGCATGCCGACGTTGAATCCGTTGACGGTGGCGTTCACCGCTGCAACATTCGCCGGACGATCCGTTCGCTGGTCACCGGCGACCGCGTGGTCTGGCGCCCGGGCAAAGATGCCGCTGACGGCGTTAGAGTAAAAGGTATCGTTGAGGCCGTGCACGAGCGGACCTCGGTCCTGACGCGTCCGGATTTCTATGATGGCGTGAAGCCCATCGCCGCCAACATCGATCAAATAGTCATCGTTTCCGCGATTTTACCGGAGCTGTCGTTAAACATTATTGACCGCTATCTGGTGGCGAGCGAAGCGCTGGACGTCGAGCCACTGATTGTGCTCAACAAGATTGACCTGCTGGACGAGGACGCCTTAGCGTTCGTCAACGAGCAGATGGATATCTACCGTAAAATTGGCTATCCCGTGCTGATGGTGTCGAGCCGGACCCAGGACGGGCTGAAGCCGCTTGAAGAGGCCCTCACCGGCCGCATCAGCATCTTTGCCGGGCAGTCAGGGGTGGGTAAATCCAGCCTGCTGAACGCGCTGCTGGGCCTCGGTGACGATCTGATCCTGACCAACGACGTCTCTGACAACTCGGGCCTCGGCCAGCACACCACTACCGCCGCGCGCCTCTACCATTTCCCGCACGGCGGCGACGTGATCGACTCCCCCGGCGTGCGCGAATTTGGCCTCTGGCACCTTGATGCGGAACAAATCACCAACGGTTTTGTCGAATTTCACGATTATTTAGGCCGTTGCAAATACCGCGACTGCAAGCATGATACCGATCCGGGCTGCGCGATTCGCGAAGCGGTTGAAAACGGCAGCATCAACGCGCGCCGTTTTGAAAACTACCACCGTATTTTGGAAAGCATGAACGAAGTGCAGGTAAAAACGCGTAAAAGCTTTTCATCATCCGATGACTGACATTTAAGCTGAGCATCGCTATACGCTTCATCCTTCAGCCTGCCTCTGCGCTGGCGACGCCCGTCTCCCCGGCAATGCTGCCGGGGATTCGCAGACCGGCCGCCGCGATGCAACCCGGATGAGTTTACGTATAGAATCGACCCCTTTTTCAGGTCCCCGACGCGTTGCGGGGGTCAGGAACGATAAATAATGGCCTGGAGGCTACCTTGTTAAACGATCTGAAACTTTCTCTGCAATACATTCTGCCTAAACTGTGGCTTACCCGCCTCGCAGGCTGGGGTGCGAGCAAACGAGCGGGTTGGCTGACGAAGCTGGTCATCGACCTGTTCGTGAAGTGCTACAAGGTCGATATGAAAGAGGCGCAGAAGCCCGATACCGCCAGCTACCGCACCTTTAACGATTTCTTTGTGCGCCCACTGCGTGATGAAGCGCGTCCGCTGAACACCGATCCGAACGTGCTGGTTATGCCTGCCGATGGCGCCATTAGCCAGCTGGGCGCTATCGAAGACGATAAAATTCTGCAGGCCAAAGGCCACAACTACACCCTGGAAGCGCTGCTGGCCGGCAACTACCAGATGGCAGAGCTGTTCCGCAACGGTAACTTCGCCACCACCTATCTGTCGCCGCGTGACTACCACCGCGTCCACATGCCGTGCAACGGTATTCTGCGCGAAATGATCTACGTTCCGGGCGATCTGTTCTCCGTTAACCATCTGACCGCGCAGAACGTGCCAAATCTATTCGCCCGCAACGAGCGCGTCATCTGCCTGTTCGATACTGAGTTCGGTCCGATGGCGCAAATTCTGGTCGGTGCGACCATCGTTGGCAGCATTGAAACCGTCTGGTCCGGTACCGTGACCCCGCCGCGTGAAGGCGTGATTAAGCGCTGGACCTGGCCGGCGGGTGACAATGAAGGCTCCATTGCCCTGCTGAAAGGCCAGGAGATGGGTCGCTTCAAGCTCGGTTCGACGGTAATCAACCTGTTTGCGCCGGGCAAGGTCAAGCTGCTCGAGCAGTTGCAGAACCTCTCCGTCACTAAGCTTGGTCAGCCGCTGGCAACCGCCGTTGAGACCATGTCCACGACCGAAGACGCCGCCAGCATTCTGGGTGACGATTCGCAAGACGAAGGTTAATAGCTGAAAAAAAGGGTTATGCCGTGCGCCTGATATATATTTTCCTGCTGGCCTGGAGCCTCAGTCTGGGGGCGTATGCAGCGACAGCCCCCGACGCTAAACAGATAGCTCAGGAACTGGAACAGGCGAAGGCGGCAAAACCCGCCCAGCCTGGTACCGTTGAAGCGCTGCAGTCCGCGCTGAACGCGCTCGAGGAGCGTAGCGCTTCCCTCGAGCGCACGCGCCAGTACCAGCAGGTTATCGATAACTTCCCCAAGCTGTTCCAGACCCTGCGCTCGCAGATCAACAACCTGGCCGATGAACCGCGCCAGGTATCAACGACGCTCTCCACCGATGCGCTGAATCAGGAAATCCTGCAGGTCAGCAGCCAGCTTCTCGAAGCCAGCCGTCAGGCCCAGCAGGAGCAGGAGCGCGCCCGCGATATCGCCGATTCGCTAAACCAGCTTCCGCAGCAGCAAACTGACGCCCGCCGTCAGCTGAACGACGTTGAACGCCGCGTTGGCACGCAGACCAGCAATACCCCGCTGGCACAGGCGCAAAATCTTAGCCTGCAGGCGGAATCCGCGCGCCTGAAGGCGCTGGTCAACGAGCTGGATCTGGCGCAGCTCTCCGCCAACAATCGCCAGGAGCTATCGCGCATGCGCGCCGATCTGGCGCAAAAGCAGAGCAAACTGCTCGACGGCTACCTGCAGGCCCTGCGTAATCAGCTCAATAGCCAGCGCCAGCGCGAAGCCGAAAAGGCGCTGGAAAGCACCGAGCTGCTGGCAGAGAACAGCGAAAACCTGCCGCCGGAGCTGGTGGCTCAGTTTAAGATTAACCGCGAGCTGTCGCAGGCCCTGAACCAGCAGGCTCAGCGCATGGACCTGGTGGCTTCCCAGCAGCGTCAGGCCTCCAACCAGACGCTCCAGGTTCGCCAGGCGCTCAATACGCTACGCGAGCAGTCGCAGTGGCTGGGCGCCTCCAGCCTGCTGGGCGAAGCGCTACGCGCCCAGGTCGCCCGCCTGCCGGAGACGCCAAAACCCCAGCAGCTGGATACCGAGATGGCCCAGCTGCGGGTGCAGCGGCTGCGCTTTGAGGACCTGCTCGGCAGCCAGACGCAGCTCCGCCAGCTGCGCCAGGCCGACGGCCAGGCGCTGACCAGCGAGCAGAGTCGCATTCTTGAAGCGCAGCTGCGCACGCAAAGCGAGCTGCTCAACTCGCTGCTGCAGGGCGGCGATACGCTGATTCTGGAGCTGACCAAGCTCAAAGTGGCCAACGGTCAGCTCGAGGACGCCCTGAAAGAGATGAACGAAGCGACCCACCGCTATCTGTTCTGGACCTCGGACGTCAGCCCTATCGGTTTTTCATGGCCGCTGGAAATTGCTCACGATCTGCGCCGCCTGGTCTCTCTCGATACCGTTAGCCAGCTGGGCAAAGCCAGCGCGATGATGTTAACCAGCAAGGAGACGCTGCTGCCGCTGTTTGGCGCGCTGATTCTGGTCGGTTTCAGCATCAGCTCGCGTCGCCACTTCACCCGCTTCCTTGAGCGTTCCAGCGCCCGCGTGGGTAAAGTGACCCAGGACCATTTCTGGCTCACCCTGCGCACCGTGTTCTGGTCGATTCTGGTGGCCTCGCCGCTGCCGGTATTGTGGATGACGCTCGGTTATGGCCTGCAGTCCGCCTGGCCCTTCCCGCTGGCGGTCGCCATCGGCGAAAGCGTCACCGCCACGGTGCCGCTGCTGTGGGTGGTGATGGTTTGCGCGACCTTTGCGCGTCCGAACGGCCTGTTTATCGCCCACTTCGGCTGGCCGCGCAGCCGGGTCACCAAGGCCATGCGCTACTACCTGATGAGCATCGGGCTGATCGTCCCGCTGATTATTGCGCTGATCATGTTCGATAACCTCAACGACCGTGAGTTCTCGGCCTCCCTCGGCCGCCTGTGCTTCCTGCTGATTTGCGGGGCGCTGGCGCTGGTCACCCTGAGCCTCAAGCATGCCGGTATTCCGCTGTATCTCGATAAGTCGGGAAGCGGCGATAATATGGTTAACCGCATGCTGTGGAACCTGCTGCTGGGCGCGCCGCTCATTGCCATGCTGGCGGCGGCCATTGGCTACCTGGCGACCGCCCAGGCGCTGCTGGCCAGGCTGGAAACGTCGGTGGCGATCTGGTTCCTGCTGCTCGTGGTGTATCACATTATCCGCCGCTGGATGCTGATCCAGCGCCGCCGGCTGGCCTTCGATCGCGCCAAGCATCGCCGGGCGGAAATCCTGGCCCAACGCGCGCGCGGCGAAGATGAAGCCGCGCACTCCAGCAGCCCTGAAGGGTCTGCGGAAATCGAAGTCAGTGAAATCGATCTCGATGCGATCAGCATCCGGTCGCTGCGCCTGGTGCGCTCGCTGCTGATGCTGGTCGCCCTGGTCTCGGTAATCGTGCTGTGGTCAGAAATCCATTCGGCGTTTGGCTTCCTTGAGAATATCTCGCTGTGGGACGCGACCTCAACGGTGCAGGGCGTTGAAAGCCTCGAGCCAATTACGCTTGGGGCGGTGCTGATCGCGATTCTGGTGCTGATTATCACCACCCAGCTGGTGCGCAACCTCCCTGCCCTGCTGGAGCTGGCGATTCTGCAGCACCTGGACCTCACGCCGGGCACCGGCTACGCGATCACCACCATTACCAAATACCTGCTGATGCTGATTGGCGGCCTGATGGGCTTCTCGATGATTGGCATTGAGTGGGCGAAGCTGCAGTGGCTGGTCGCGGCTCTCGGCGTCGGCCTCGGTTTTGGCCTGCAGGAGATCTTTGCCAACTTTATCTCGGGCCTGATTATTCTCTTTGAAAAGCCGATACGTATTGGCGATACGGTGACCATCCGCGATCTGACCGGCAGCATCACCCGCATCAACACCCGCGCCACGACCATCAGCGACTGGGACCGGAAAGAGATTATCGTGCCGAATAAGGCGTTCATCACCGAGCAGTTTATCAACTGGTCGCTGTCTGACTCCGTCACCCGCGTGGTGCTGACGGTGCCGGCTCCGGCGGATGCGAATACCGAAGAGGTCACGCAGATCCTGATTAACGCCGCCCACCGCTGTTCGCTGGTTATCGATACGCCGGCGCCGGAGGCCTTCCTCGTCGATCTGCAGCAGGGGATTCAGATTTTCGAGCTGCGTATTTACGCCGCCGAGATGGGCCACCGTATGCCGCTGCGCCACGAGATCCATAAGCTGATTCTGGCAGGCTATCGCGAACACGGTATCGACATGCCGTTCCCGCCGTTCCAGATGCGTCTGGAGAGCATTGACGGCAGGAAGAGCAGCAGAGCGATGACCTCAGCAGGGAAATCCAGCCGCACGGCGGGCAGCCTGTAGATTCAACCCTGACCGGCGTCTCGTGCGCCGGTCAGGTCCGCTCTCTGGCCCGGGATGGCCGAAGAGAGACTCGGTCGGGTCAGGCGCGATCGACAGTAAAGGCGATCACCTCACCGATGCTTTCGGCACCCAGCGCCAGCATCACCACGCGATCGACGCCCAGCGCCACGCCGGAGCAGTCCGGGAGGCCCGCTTTCAGAGCTTCCAGCAGATTGCCGTCAATCGGCTGCTGCGGCAAACCGCGGGCCGCACGCTTGCGGTTATCCTGCTCGAAACGCTGCTGCTGTTCGCGGGCATCGGTCAGCTCGTGGAAGCCGTTCGCCAGCTCAATTCCCTTGTAATAGACCTCAAAGCGCTCCGCGACGCGGTGATCTTCAGTGCTGATCTGCGCCAGCGACGCCTGGCTTGCCGGGAAGTGATAGATAAAGGTCGGACGATCCTTGCCGATATGCGGCTCGACGCCCATGGTAAACAGCAGCTGCAGCAGCGTATCCTTATCTTCTTCCGTATCGGCGATATTGCTCAGGTCAAGCTTCGCCGCCGCTTCGCGCAGCTGCGTCTTATCGGCCGACAGCGGATCGAGCTCAAGATGGCGCAGGAACGCCTGCTGATAGGAGAGACTTTCCGCCGGCTGGCACTCCAGCACCTGCTGCAGTAAATCATCGACCTCGTTAATCAGACGATACATGTCATAGCACGGACGATACCACTCCAGCATGGTGAATTCCGGGTTGTGGTGACGCCCCATCTCTTCATTGCGGAAGCTGCGGCACAGCTGGAATACCGGGCCACAGCCCGCGGCCAGCAGGCGCTTCATATGGTATTCCGGGCTGGTCATCAGATACAGATCCATCCCCTGAGAGTAGCCGGGGCCGACGAAACGGGTCTGGAACGGAAACAGGTGAATATCCGTTACCGTTGCCTGACTCATGCAGGGCGTCTCCACCTCCAGCACTCCGCGGTCGGTAAAGAAACGACGAATTTCCGCCATCACAGCCGCGCGTTTTAACAGGTTTGGGATCGACGCGCTCGGCTGCCAGGTTGCCGTTTCACTCATGGTACTTTCTCCGATTTCATACAAGGGCACGAAGTCTACTCGTAACCGGCGAGTGAGACAAATTTTGTACCCGCGAGCCCTAACCCATACCGAAAATTTATTAACCATTGGGGCGCATAAAAAGCGCTGATAAATCACCGCACATATCGATAAAAAAATCGAACACGTCAATTTTCCCTACCGACCCTAAGGCTATACTTCTTTACCTATAAAGGAGCAGTGACACATTTTCGCCAGCCCGGCGGCGAAATAAACAAAAACTGGAGGAATGTCGTGCAAACTTTTCAAGCCGATCTTGCCGTAATTGGCGCTGGCGGAGCAGGTCTTCGCGCTGCAATCGCCGCAGCGCAGGCTAATCCAAATGCCAAAATCGCACTGATTTCAAAAGTCTATCCTATGCGCAGCCACACGGTTGCGGCTGAAGGTGGCTCCGCTGCCGTGACGCAGGATCATGACAGCTTTGAGTACCATTTTCACGACACCGTCGCCGGCGGCGACTGGCTTTGTGAGCAGGATGTCGTCGACTATTTCGTCCATCATTGCCCGACGGAAATGACCCAGCTTGAACAGTGGGGATGCCCGTGGAGCCGCCGTCCGGACGGGAGCGTCAACGTCCGCCGCTTCGGCGGGATGAAGATCGAACGCACGTGGTTTGCCGCGGATAAAACCGGCTTCCATATGCTGCACACCCTGTTCCAGACCTCCCTTCAGTTCCCGCAAATCCAGCGTTTCGACGAGCATTTCGTCCTCGATATTCTGGTCGACGATGGCCAGGCGCATGGCCTGGTGGCGATGAATATGATGGAAGGCTCGCTGGT
Organism: Klebsiella sp. 18074; assembly: GCF_902705905.1. Lineage (NCBI taxonomy): Bacteria > Pseudomonadati > Pseudomonadota > Gammaproteobacteria > Enterobacterales > Enterobacteriaceae > Klebsiella > Klebsiella sp. 18074. The sequence continues at coordinate 164,571 of NZ_CACSIS010000007.1, forward strand.
ACAAATCCGCGCTAACGCGGTGGTGATGGCCACCGGTGGCGCAGGACGCGTCTATCGCTACAACACCAACGGCGGCATCGTCACCGGCGATGGGATGGGCATCGCGCTCAGCCACGGCGTTCCGCTGCGCGATATGGAGTTCGTGCAGTATCACCCGACCGGCCTTCCCGGCTCCGGTATTCTGATGACGGAAGGCTGCCGTGGCGAAGGCGGTATCCTGGTCAACAAGGACGGCTACCGCTACCTGCAGGATTACGGCATGGGCCCGGAAACGCCGCTCGGCGAGCCGAAAAATAAATATATGGAGCTCGGCCCGCGCGATAAGGTCTCCCAGGCCTTCTGGCACGAATGGCGTAAAGGCAACACCATTCCAACGCCGCGCGGCGACGTGGTTTATCTCGACCTGCGCCACTTAGGTGAGAAAAAGCTGCTGGAGCGTCTACCGTTTATCTGCGAACTGGCGAAGGCCTACGTCGGCGTTGATCCGGTTAAAGAGCCTATTCCCGTGCGCCCAACCGCGCACTACACCATGGGCGGCATCGAAACCGACCAGAGCTGTGAGACCCGTATCAAGGGGCTGTTCGCCGTGGGCGAATGCTCGTCGGTCGGCCTTCACGGCGCCAACCGCCTTGGCTCCAACTCGCTGGCCGAGCTGGTGGTTTTTGGCCGCCTCGCCGGCGAGCAGGCCATCAGGCGAGCGGCGGAGGCTAAAGAAGCCAACGCCAGCGCGCTGGATGCGCAGACCGCCGACGTCGAAAAACGCCTCAAAGACCTCATCAATCAGGAAGGCAACGAGAACTGGGCGAAGATCCGCGACGAGATGGGCCTGTCGATGGAAGAAGGCTGCGGGATCTACCGTACGCCAGAGCTGATGCAAAAAACCGTCGATAAGCTGGCCGAGTTGCAGGAGCGCTTCAGGCACGTACGCATTACCGACAGCTCCAGCGTGTTCAATACCGACCTGCTGTATACCATCGAGCTGGGCCACGGGCTGAACGTGGCGGAATGTATGGCCCACTCTGCCCTTGCGCGTAAAGAGTCCCGCGGGGCGCATCAGCGCCTGGATGAAGGCTGCACCGAGCGTGACGACGTCAATTTTCTCAAGCATACGCTCGCATTCCGCGATGCCGATGGCACCACGCGCCTTGAGTATGGCGATGTGAAGATCACCACTCTGCCGCCGGCAAAACGCGTATATGGCGCAGAAGCGGAAGCAGCCGAGAAGAAGGAGACGAGCAATGGCTGAGATGAAGAAGCTGAAAATCGAGGTGGTGCGCTACAACCCGGAGGTGGACACCGCACCGCACAGCGCGTTCTATGAGGTTCCTTACGATGAGCAGACCTCACTGCTCGACGCGCTAGGCTATATCAAAGACAACCTCGCGGCGGATCTCAGCTACCGCTGGTCCTGCCGCATGGCGATTTGCGGCTCCTGCGGGATGATGGTCAACAAGGTGCCGAAGCTGGCGTGTAAAACCTTCCTGCGTGAATACACCAAAGGCATTAAGGTCGAAGCGCTGGCTAACTTCCCGATCGAGCGCGATCTGGTGGTCGATATGACCCACTTTATCGAGAGTCTGGAGGCGATTAAGCCCTATATTATCGGCAATTCGCGTACCCCGGATCAGGGGCCAAACAAGCAAACTCCGGCGCAGATGGCGAAATACCATCAGTTCTCCGGCTGCATCAACTGCGGCCTGTGCTACGCCGCCTGTCCGCAGTTTGGCCTTAACCCTGAGTTTATCGGCCCGGCGGCAATCACCCTCGCCCATCGCTACAACGAGGACAGCCGCGACCACGGTAAAAAGGAGCGCATGGCGCAGCTTAACGGTCAGAACGGCGTCTGGACCTGTACCTTCGTGGGATACTGCTCGGAAGTCTGTCCGAAGCACGTCGACCCGGCAGCCGCCATTCAGCAGGGCAAGGTAGAGAGCTCGAAAGACTTTCTTATCGCCACCCTGAAACCACGCTAAGGAGTGCATTATGACGACTAAACGCAAGCCCTACGTGCGGCCGATGACGTCCACCTGGTGGAAGAAGCTGCCGTTTTATCGCTTCTACATGCTGCGTGAAGGCACGGCGGTACCGGCAGTCTGGTTCAGCATCATCCTGATTTATGGCCTGTTTTCCCTCAAGCACGGGGCGGAAAGCTGGGCGGGATACGTTGGCTTTCTGCAAAACCCGGTGGTGGTGATCCTCAACCTGATCGCCCTCGGCGCAGCGCTGCTGCATACCAAAACCTGGTTTGAACTGGCGCCGAAAGCCGCCAATATTATTGTCAAAGGCGAGAAAATGGGGCCAGAGCCGGTTATTAAAGGGCTGTGGGTGGTCACTGCGGTAGCAACCGTGGCGATCCTGTTTATCGCCCTGTTCTGGTGAGGAGGCTGGAATGATCAATCCCAACCCAAAACGTTCCGATGAACCGGTATTCTGGGGGCTGTTTGGCGCCGGCGGCATGTGGAGCGCCATTATTGCTCCGGTGATGATACTGCTGGTCGGTATCCTGCTGCCGCTGGGCCTGGCGCCCGCTGACGCCTTCAGCTACGAACGCGTGCTCGGCTTTGCCCAGAGTTTTATTGGCCGGGCATTTCTCTTCCTGATGATCGTCCTGCCGCTGTGGTGCGGGCTACACCGCATTCATCACGCCATGCACGACCTGAAAATTCACGTCCCTAACGGCAAGTGGGTGTTCTACGGCCTGGCCGCCATCCTGAGCGTGGTCACGCTGGTCGGCGTATTATTTATCTAAGCCTCCCGATGCCCGGTAGCGGAGTGTTACCGGGCTCTCTTTTGCAGAATATTTTCCCGTTTTTTCCCCGCCAGAATCTACACTTAGCAAAAAACCAGTAAGGAAAATAGTATGCGTCTGCTGCCAATGATTGCCGCTGTTGCCGCCTCGTTTCTGGTTGTTGCCTGTAGCACCCCGACGCCTCCGCAGGGCGTGACGGTGGTCAGCCCGTTTGATACCCAGCGCTATCTCGGCACCTGGTATGAAATCGCCCGCTTCGACCATAGCTTTGAGCGCGGCCTGGAAAAGGTCACCGCAACCTACAGCCTGCGCGACGACGGTGGACTGAACGTCGTCAATAAGGGCTATAACCCCGATCGCGGCATGTGGCAAAAAACGGATGGCGTGGCCTACTTCACCGGCGAGAGTAACCGGGCGGCGCTAAAAGTCTCCTTTTTTGGCCCCTTCTACGGCGGCTACAACGTGATTGCGCTGGATAAAGATTATCGCTACGCGCTGGTGTGCGGACCGGACCGGGATTATCTCTGGCTGCTGGCGCGCACGCCGAAAATCACGCCGGAAGTGAAACAGCAGATGCTGGATATTGCCTCCCGGCAGGGCTTCGACGTGAGCAAACTTATCTGGGTCAACCAGCACTATTAGTGAGTGCTGAGCTTGAGGCCGATAATACCGATGACGATGCACGCCAGGCTGGCAATACGCATCGGGCTGGCGGACTCGCCCAGTAGGACGATACCGGCAATCGCCGCGCCGACGGCGCCGATCCCCGTCCACACCGCGTAAGCGGTGCCTACCGGCAGCGTTTTCATCGCCCATGACAGCAGCGCCATGCTGACCACCATCGCCACGATGGTGATGGCGCTGGGTATCAGGCGGCTAAAACCGTGGGTGTACTTCAGACCAACCGCCCAGACCACTTCCAGCAGACCGGCGATAAACAAAATTAACCAGGACATAAGGCTCCTTGATGGGGCCGTCCCCGGATGCAGTACGCTTACGGGTCGTCCCGCAAGGTGGGTGAAAAAGCGCGGATATTATAAACAACGGTGCAGGAGATGGGAAGAACGGTACGACCGCCAGCCGTACCGTCAGAGGCTATTGCTGAGCTTTATTCGCGGCGCCGGAAATAGCGCTACCACCTTCTGAAATATCCTGACCGACACCGCGCGTTGTATTACATGCGGTCAGCACAGAGGAAAGAGCCAAAACCGTAAAGAACGCTGCAATCGCTTTTTTCACCATAATGTCATCCTTATTTACCAGTTTTAGTTATCGTGCCCTATAAGCATAGACAAACTGACCCGGAATGAAGGGATCTCAGCGTTTTTTAAGAGAAAAAGCGATGCGCGACGTCGGGAGGTACGAATCAGAGGAGAGGGGGAAAACGGTGCTTAGCTGGCGGCGTGAGAAATGGCGTGCCCCAGGCTGCGGATATCTTCACCCACGCCGTGGACCGTATGACAACCGGCCAGCAGAGCGCCGCTGAGCAGCAGCAATACCACAAGCTTTAAGGTGTTGTTCATCTTCCCTGCCTGCTATCGATACCTTGCGTGCTATAGGGGGCGCAGCAACGCGCTGCGCCAACCATCAGAGACGTGAATTACTTCACGCGGGATACGTATTCGCCAGAGCGGGTATCCACTTTAATCACTTCACCAATCTGTACAAACAGCGGAACTTTAACCACTGCGCCAGTGGTCAGGGTCGCCGGTTTACCGCCGGTACCCGCGGTGTCGCCTTTCAGACCCGGATCGGTTTCAACGATTTCCAGCTCAACGAAGTTCGGCGGGGTCACGGAGATAGGCTGACCGTTCCACAGGGTCACGATGCACTCAGCCTGATCCAGCAGCCATTTAGCGCTTTCACCAACGGCTTTCTCGTCAGCGGCCAGCTGTTCGAAGGTGGAGTTGTTCATGAAGTGGTAGAACTCACCGTCGTTGTAGAGGTAAGTCAGGTTCATATCGACAACGTCTGCGCCTTCAGCGGAGTCGGTAGACTTGAAGGTTTTCTCTACGCGAGTGCCGGTCAGCAGGCGGCGCAGCTTAACGCGGGCGAAAGCCTGGCCTTTTCCCGGTTTTACGAATTCACTCGCTTCAACGGCATAAGGTTCGCCGTCCATCATGATTTTAAGACCAGCACGAAAATCGTTGCTATAGTAAGTCGCCATAAGGCCCTCTGAAATTGTTAATTGGTAGCTAAGCCACAAAATGGCGCATATTGTAACCCTAAATACCCCATCCAGAGAAGATTGGTTAACGCAACTTGCCGATGTTGTGACCAGTCCTGATGAACTGCTGCATCTTTTAAATGTAGACGCTGATGCAAACCTATTGGCGGGGCGCGATGCGAAGCGCCTCTTTGCGCTGCGCGTTCCCCGGGCTTTTATCGCCCGCATGGAACGAGGAAATCCTAACGATCCTCTTCTTCGTCAAGTACTTACTTCGCAAGAAGAGTTCATCGTCTCCCCCGGTTTTTCCACCGATCCGCTGGAGGAACAGCACAGCGTGGTGCCCGGACTGCTGCATAAATACGCCAACCGCGCGCTGCTGCTGGTTAAAGGCGGCTGCGCGGTAAATTGTCGTTATTGCTTCCGCAGACACTTCCCATACGCCGATAACCAGGGCAATAAGCGCAACTGGCAGGCGGCGATGGACTATATTTCCGCCCATCCGCAGCTCGATGAGATTATTTTTTCCGGCGGCGACCCCCTGATGGCGAAAGATCATGAGCTCGACTGGCTGCTCACCCAGCTGGAAGCGATTCCGCACGTCAAGCGTCTGCGTATTCACAGCCGGCTGCCCATTGTCATCCCGGCGCGCATCACCGAGGCGCTGGCTGCGCGTTTCGCCCGCTCCTCGCTGCAGATACTGCTGGTGAACCATATCAACCACGCCAATGAAATCGACGCTGAGTTTCGCGCGGCAATGGCGCGTTTACGCCACGCTGGCGTCACCCTGCTGAACCAAAGCGTACTGCTGCGGGGGGTCAACGATAGCGCACAGACGCTGGCTAATTTGAGCAATGCGCTATTTGATGCGGGGGTGATGCCGTATTACCTGCACGTGCTGGATAAGGTCCAGGGCGCGGCCCACTTTATGGTCGAAGATGAAGAAGCCCGGGCCATTATGCGCGAGCTGCTGACGCTGGTATCAGGCTATATGGTACCGAAGCTGGCGCGAGAAATCGGCGGAGAGCCGAGCAAGACGCCGCTGGATTTGCAGCTACGACAGAGCTAGCCAGCGTTCCTTCCCCTCTCCCCACCGGAGAGAGGGGAAAGCGATCAGTTCGGGCACTTATAGACCTGACCGTTCATTTCGCTATCGGTCGGCACAAAGCTCGACAGCAGGTTCTGCGTCGGGCTGCTGACGCCGTAAATCACGTTGCCGCCCATTGCTGCGGCCTGATTACGCAGCGCATTAGCCGCGCCGCGCATGGAGCCACCCTCACCGCCGTTCTGCCCGGAGAGCCAGTTGCTCTGCTTGCCGCTAGCGGTCCCCAACAGCTGGCAATCCGCACCCGGCTTATCTTCAACAAAGCGTACGCTCTGCCCGCCTGAGCTCAGTTCGTTGCTGGAACTGCAACCCGCTAACAGTAGTGCTGCGCCGACAATCCCTGCTAAATATCTTACCTGCATGTTATTCCCCATGATCAATGAGCTGGACGCGCTGGCCCGGATGTACACCTTATACTAAAAAGACGGAAAAAAGAAAAACCCCCGAGCATTTCTGCCCGGGGGTTTCTTTGTTTCTAAGGGGTAGAGCGCACGATTACATCATGCCGCCCATGCCACCCATACCGCCCATGCCGCCAGCAGCGCCTAAATCAGCTGCGTCGCTTTTCGGCATATCGGTAATCATGCACTCGGTAGTGATCATCAGACCAGCAACGGAGGCCGCGTACTGCAGAGCAGAACGGGTCACTTTAGTTGGGTCGAGGATACCGAAGTCGATCATGTTGCCGTATTCTTCAGTCGCCGCGTTGTAACCGTAGTTACCTTCGCCCGCTTTCACGTTGTTAGTTACCACAGACGGTTCTTCACCGGCATTGGCAACGATCTGGCGCAGCGGAGCTTCCATTGCGCGCAGCGCAACTTTGATACCGACGTTCTGATCTTCGTTCTGAGCAGTCAGGCCAGCCAGTTTAGCCGCAACGCGCACCAGCGCGACGCCACCACCGGCAACGACGCCTTCTTCTACCGCAGCACGGGTCGCGTGCAGGGCATCGTCAACGCGTGCTTTCTTCTCTTTCATTTCAACTTCGGTAGCTGCACCGACTTTGATAACCGCAACGCCGCCTGCCAGTTTAGCAACGCGTTCCTGCAGTTTTTCACGGTCGTAGTCAGAAGTCGCTTCTTCGATCTGCTTGCGGATCTGAGTCACACGGCCCTGGATAGCGCCTTCTTCACCCACGCCATCGATGATGGTGGTGGTGTCTTTGTTGATCACAACGCGTTTTGCCTGACCCAGGTCTTCCAGAGTCGCTTTTTCCAGCTCCATACCGATCTCTTCAGAGATAACGGTACCGCCGGTCAGGGTTGCGATGTCCTGCAGCATAGCTTTACGACGGTCGCCGAAGCCCGGTGCTTTAACCGCAGCCACTTTAACGATGCCGCGCATGGTGTTAACCACCAGCGTTGCCAGCGCTTCGCCTTCAACGTCTTCAGCGATGATAACCAGCGGTTTACCGGCTTTCGCTACGGCTTCCAGAACCGGCAGCATTTCGCGGATGTTGGAAACTTTTTTGTCAGCCAGCAGGATGAACGGGCTTTCCAGCTCAACGGCACCGGTTTCCGGCTTGTTGATGAAGTACGGGGAGAGGTAGCCGCGGTCGAACTGCATACCTTCAACCACGTCCAGTTCGTCTTCCAGACCGGTACCGTCTTCAACGGTGATCACGCCTTCTTTACCGACTTTATCCATCGCTTCAGCGATCAGTTTACCTACGGTTTCGTCGGAGTTAGCGGAGATAGTACCAACCTGAGCAATCGCTTTAGAGTCGGAGCACGGTACGGACAGGGATTTCAGTTCTTCAACGGCAGCAACGACGGCTTTGTCGATACCACGTTTCAGATCCATCGGGTTCATGCCCGCAGCAACGGCTTTCAGGCCTTCAGCGATGATCGCCTGAGCCAGTACGGTTGCGGTGGTGGTACCGTCGCCTGCAGCGTCGTTCGCTTTAGAGGCAACTTCTTTCACCATCTGGGCGCCCATGTTTTCGAACTTGTCTTCCAGCTCGATTTCACGCGCTACGGAAACGCCGTCTTTGGTGATGGTCGGCGCACCGAAGGATTTGTCCAGGACCACGTTACGGCCTTTCGGGCCCAGGGTCACTTTAACTGCATCTGCCAGTACGTTTACGCCGCGCAGCATTTTCACACGAGCGTCGTTACCGAATTTTACGTCTTTAGCTGCCATTTTAATCTTTCCCTTAAATTCGTATGTTCAGTGTCGTTCGCAGATTAGGCTTCAACAATCGCCAGGATGTCGCTTTCGGACATGATCAACACTTCTTCATTGTCGATCTTTTCAGATTTCACGCCGTAGCCGTCGTTGAAAATGACGATATCGCCAACTTTCACGTCCAGCGGCTGCACGGTTCCGTTTTCCAGGATGCGGCCCTTACCGACAGCGATGATTTCGCCACGAGTTGATTTGGCTGCCGCAGAACCGGTCAGAACGATGCCGCCAGCAGATTTGGTTTCAACTTCTTTACGTTTGACGATCACACGATCATGTAACGGACGAATACTCATTGATAGCTCTCCTTTGAGAAAGTCATTATCAGTTATGGATGACACCGGCCCGTATACGGTTTTCCGGCTAGTGACCTGAGAGATGGGGATGGAGTTTTACCGCTTCAAGGGGCGAGTTGAAAAAAAGTTTTTTCGCGTGCCCGGGCGCACACTCCCGGCGCGTCGCTCAAACGTCATAAGCAAAAACGATTGTGGTACCATTCGGGTTTTGTCGGGGACAGGGTTGCATCATGAGTGGTTTGAAGCAGGAGTTAGGTCTGGCTCAGGGAGTGGGCCTCCTCTCCACATCATTACTGGGCACCGGCGTCTTCGCCGTTCCCGCTCTGGCCGCGCTGGTTGCGGGTGATAACAGCCTGTGGGCGTGGCCGGCGCTGATCCTGCTGGTTTTCCCGATAGCCATCGTCTTTGCCATACTCGGCCGCCACTATCCCAGCGCCGGCGGCGTGGCGCATTTCGTCAATATGGCGTTCGGCCCCCGCATGGAGCGCGTGACCAGCTGGCTGTTTTTGTCGGTCATCCCGGTGGGATTACCCGCCGCATTGCATATCGCCACCGGCTTCAGCCAGGCCCTGTTTGGCTGGCACGACGGCCAGCTGCTGCTCGCCGAACTGGGGACGCTGGCCATTATCTGGTGGGTGGGTTCACGCGGAGCCAGCTCCAGCGCCAATCTGCAAACGCTGGTGGCAATCCTGATTGTTGCCCTGATTGTCGCCATCTGGTGGCGCGGCGGTATCGATCCGGCGCATATCCCCTTCCCGGCGCCGCAGGATGTTGACCGGTCGCAGCTTTTTGCCGCGCTTTCGGTCATGTTCTGGTGCTTTGTCGGCCTGGAGGCCTTTGCCCACCTGGCTTCCGAATTTAAATCCCCGGAGCGCGATTTTCCGCGCGCGCTGATGATTGGCCTGCTGCTGGCCGGTACGGTCTACTGGGCCTGTACCGTGCTGGTGCTGCATTTTCACGCCTTCGGCGAGGGTATGGCTGCCGCCGCGTCGCTGCCTGATATCGTGGTGCACCTGTTCGGTGTCCAGGCGCTGTGGGTCGCCTGCGTCATTGGCTACCTCGCCTGCTTCGCCAGCCTCAATATCTATATTCAGAGCTTCGCCCGCCTGGTCTGGTCGCAGGCGCAGTACAGGCCTGAGAGCCGCCTCGCCCGCCTGTCGGCCCGGCAAATCCCGCGCAACGCGCTCAATGCGGTGCTGGCCTGCTGCGTCATCAGCACCCTGTGCATTTACTGGCTCGATATCAACCTCGACGCGCTGATCGTCTACGCTAACGGCATTTTTATTATGATTTATCTGCTGTGTATGCTGGCGGGCTGCCGGCTGCTGCAGGGGCGCTATCGGGTGCTGGCGGCGATCGGTAGCCTGCTGTGCCTGCTGCTGCTGGCGATGGTCGGCTGGAAAAGCCTGTACGCGCTGGTGGTGCTGGCGGCGCTGTGGCTGCTTTTACCCCGGCGCCGGTCGCTGAGCGAAACCCCGGGCGCCCAGCCGTAAAAAAGCCGGATCGCGCTGCGCGTATCCGGCTTGTCACTCCACGCCCCCGGCGGTCGCCGGGCTGGCTGGATTAGCGATCGTCTTTGTGGTCCAGACGGTCGCGCTCATCGTCTTTACGCTGGTATTCCCCGTCAAAGGTATCACCGCCTCCGGTACCGGCGCTAAAGCCGCCGCCTGGCATCCGGCTAAAGCGCAGATGCGGCATCAGCTTGAGGGTCAGGTGTTTTTGCACCGGCGGCAGCAGGAGCAGCAGGCCGAGGAAGTCGGTAAAGAAGCCCGGTAACAGCAGCAGCAGGCCGGCAATAATCAGCGATACGCTTTTGATCATTTCCGCCGCCGGGCTTTCGCCGGCCGCCATTTTTTGCTGCATCAGCATAAAGTTTTTAAAGCCCTGGTTGCGCACCAGCGACATCCCGACCACCGAGCTAAAGATCACTAAAATCAGCGTCAGCAGCACCCCAAGGACATGGGAAACCTGGATAAAGATCGAGATTTCAATGTAAACGTATAAAAAAAAGGCAAAAAACGGAATCCAACGCACCGGCGTCTCCTTCATTAGCATGCGCCGCTATCGGCACCCGCAGCTATAAGATGTGCTATTCGCATCCCATCAATATTGGGCTAACGCGGGACTTTTCAATCAGCAGAAACGCTTATTTTTTTCAAGAACTGCAAAGCGGTGATTCATTTCACAGATTAATAATTCTTATAGTCCTCACTACATAATAAGTGATCAAGATTACTGATATTCGCTATCATCAGCATATGATCGTGGGCACCAGGCCGATTAAGGAAATAATCTTCGGCGAGAAAATGCGCTAAATCCTATAAATTCTGCGTATTTGGTGAATTCATTGGCAGCTTGAAAAAGAAGGTTCACATGTTAAACAACATTCGTATCGAAGAAGATCTGTTGGGTACCAGGGAAGTTCCAGCTGACGCCTACTACGGCGTTCATACTCTGAGAGCGATTGAAAACTTCTACATCAGCAATAGCAAGATCAGCGATATTCCCGAGTTTGTGCGCGGTATGGTGATGGTGAAAAAGGCCGCTGCCATGGCCAACAAAGAGCTGCAAACCATTCCTAAAGGCGTCGCGAATACCATTATTGCCGCCTGTGATGAAGTGCTGAATAACGGCAAGTGCATGGATCAGTTCCCGGTTGACGTGTTCCAGGGTGGCGCGGGGACTTCCGTCAACATGAACACCAACGAAGTGCTGGCAAACATCGGTCTTGAGCTGATGGGCCACCAGAAAGGTGAATACCAGTACCTGAACCCGAACGACCACGTTAACAAATGTCAGTCCACTAACGATGCCTACCCGACCGGTTTTCGCATCGCGATGTATGCCTCTCTGCTGAAATTAACCGACGCTATTAACCAGCTGGGCGAAGGCTTCCAGAGCAAAGCCGTTGAGTTCCAGGACGTCCTGAAAATGGGTCGTACCCAGCTGCAGGATGCGGTACCGATGACCCTCGGCCAGGAGTTCCACGCCTTCAACGTTCTGCTGAACGAAGAAACAAAATGCATTCTGCGTACCGCAGAGCTGCTGCTGGAAGTGAACCTCGGCGCCACCGCCATCGGCACGCGCCTGAATACCCCGGACGGCTATCAGCAGCTGGCGGTACAAAAACTCGCGGAAGTCAGCAGCCTCCCGGTTGTTCCGGCGGAAGACCTGATTGAAGCCACCTCCGACTGCGGCGCCTACGTCATGGTGCATAGCTCGCTGAAACGCCTGGCGGTGAAGCTGTCTAAAATCTGTAATGACCTGCGCCTGCTCTCTTCCGGTCCGCGCGCTGGCCTGAACGAAATCAACCTGCCGGAGCTGCAGGCGGGTTCATCCATCATGCCGGCCAAGGTTAACCCGGTGGTACCGGAAGTCGTCAACCAGGTGTGCTTCAAGGTGATCGGCAACGACACCACCGTCACGATGGCCTCAGAAGCCGGCCAGCTGCAGCTGAACGTGATGGAGCCGGTTATCGGCCAGGCGATGTTCGAGTCCATTCATATCCTGACCAACGCCTGCTATAACCTGCTGGAAAAATGCGTAAACGGCATTACCGCCAACAAAGCGGTGTGCGAAAGCTATGTTTACAACTCCATCGGCATCGTCACCTACCTCAACCCGTTTATCGGCCACCACAATGGCGATATCGTCGGCAAGATTTGCGCCGAAACCGGTAAGAGCGTGCGGGAAGTGGTGCTGGAACGAGGTTTGCTCACCGAATCGGAGCTGGACGATATTTTCTCTCCGCACAACCTGATGCACCCGGCCTATAAAGCAAAGCGTTTTACCGATGAAAGCGAACAGTAAGCTTTCAGGTTAAACTCAACGAAGGCATGTCAGCAATGACATGCCTTTTTGCTTTTCTGGGTTTACGAAATCATAACAATTCAATATCAACTTGTTAAAAAACAAGGAAGGAACATATGTTTGGTGCAGAGCTCGTCATTGTCCTGCTGGCTATCTACCTGGGTGCCAGGCTGGGTGGTATCGGTATCGGATTCGCCGGTGGTCTGGGCGTCCTCGTCCTGACCTTAATCTTTCAAATCAAGCCCGGCGCGATCCCCTTCGACGTCATTGAGATCATCATGGCGGTCATCGCCGCGATTGCCGCCATGCAGGTTGCTGGCGGCATGGACTACCTGGTCAGCCTTGCAGAGCGCCTGCTGCGCCGTCATCCGAAGTACATCACCTTTCTCGCCCCGCTGGTCACCTGGTTTATGACGGTCCTCGCGGGGACCGGCCACACCGCCTTCTCGACCCTGCCGGTGATCACCGAAGTGGCGAAGGAGCAGGGCATTCGCCCCTCCCGCCCGCTGTCGATTGCCGTCGTGGCCTCGCAGATTGCGATTACTGCCTCGCCAATTTCCGCCGCGGTGGTGTTTTTCGCCGGTATTCTGGAGCCGCTGGGCGTCAGCTACCTGACGCTGCTGGGCATCTGTATTCCGGTGACGCTGATTGCCGTGATGATCACCGCCGTGGTGTGTAACTTCCTCGGCTGCGAGCTGAAAGATGACCCGGTTTACCAGGAGCGCCTGGCAAAAGGGGAAGTCAAACTGCGCGGAAGCCAGGTGTTCCAGCTGAAGCCGCACGCCAAACGTTCGGTGCTGCTGTTCCTGATTGGGATCGTCGCGGTCATGTTCTACGCTACCGCCATCAGCGATACCGTCGGGCTGATTCAGAACCCGGTACTGCCGCGCAACGAAGCGATCGTGGTCTTCATGCTGACCATCGCCACGCTGATTAGCATCACCTGTAAGATCGATACCAGCGAAGTGCTGAACGCCAGCACCTTTAAATCCGGGATGAGCGCCTGCGTCTGCGTGCTGGGCGTTGCCTGGCTGGGCGATACCTTCGTGAAGGCACATATCTCTGATATCCAGGCGGTGGCGGGCGATCTGCTGCACAACTACCCGTGGCTGCTGGCGGTGGTGCTGTTCTTCGCCGCGACCCTGCTCTACTCCCAGGCCGCCACCACCAAGGCGCTGATGCCCGCGGCGCTGCTGCTTGGCGTGAGTCCGCTGACCGCCATTGCCTCTTTTGCCGCGGTCTCCGCGCTGTTCGTCCTGCCGACCTACCCGACGCTGCTGGCGGCGGTCGAAATGGATGACACCGGCTCGACCCGCATCGGCAAATACGTCTTCAACCACGCCTTCCTGATCCCCGGGGTGATCGCCATTACCCTGTGCGTCATTTTGGGGTTCATCATCGGCGGCATCGTGCTGTAAAACGGCTTAAATTCGGGCCACATCGTGGCCCGTTTCATTAATCCCCCCGCATCTTGCGTGCTATAGTGCCTCTTTTCGCTGATACGAGGTTCACGATGACTACGCCTGATGCCGTTGTTGTACTCTGCACCGCGCCGGATGAAGCGACCGCCCAGGATTTAGCGGCCAAAGTGCTGGCAGAAAAGCTGGCCGCCTGCGCCACTCTCCTGCCGGGCGCGACCTCCCTCTACTACTGGGAAGGCAAGCTGGAGCAGGAGTATGAGGTACAGATGCTGCTGAAAACCGACCGCGCACATCAGCAGGCGCTGCTGGAGTGCCTGAAGTCCCATCACCCGTATCAAACCCCCGAATTACTGGTTTTGCCCGTCACTCACGGAGACACTGATTACCTCTCATGGCTCAACGCATCATTACGCTGATTCTGCTGCTCTGCAGTACATCTGCCTTCGCCGGGCTATTTGATACTCCCGGCCGCTCAAATTTTGTGCCTGCTGACCAGGCTTTTGCCTTTGATTTTCAGCAGAGCCAGCACGAGATAAACCTGACCTGGCAAATCAAGGAGGGTTACTATCTCTACCGCAAACAGATCAAGCTCAGCGCCGCAGACGCCGCTTTCCTTGAGCCATCGCTGCCGTCCGGCGAATGGCACGACGATGAGTTTTACGGCAAAAGTGAGATTTATCGCCAGCGGCTAACCGTGCCGGTTACGCTCACCCGGGCCGCCAAAGGGGCCACGCTGACCGTAACCTGGCAGGGCTGTGCCGACGCCGGCTTCTGCTATCCGCCGGAAACTAAAGTGGTGCCGCTCAGCGCGGCGCTGGCGCTCTCCAGCGACGGGCAGGCTCCCGCGCGCCCGGCTCTGCCGGCCGTCGGAGAGCCGAAGCTTAACCCGCCGCTCCCGGTAGAACCGCGTCCGGCGCTGGCGCTCGCGGAACGGCCGCCGGTTGCAACAGCCGAGTCCTCTGCGCCAGAGCGGCCCACAGCCACGACGGATGACAGCCAGCTTCCGTTCTCCGCGCTCTGGGCGCTATTAATTGGTATCGGTATCGCGTTTACGCCCTGTGTGCTGCCGATGTATCCACTGATCTCGGGTATCGTGCTCGGTGGCGAACGCCGGCTTTCCACCGCCCGCGCGCTGCTGCTGGCGTTTATCTATGTCCAGGGAATGGCGCTGACCTACACGGCGCTGGGTATGGTGGTGGCCGCCGCGGGCCTGCAGTTCCAGGCGGCGCTGCAGCATCCGTACGTACTGATCGGCCTGTCGGCGGTCTTTATTCTGCTGGCGCTGTCGATGTTTGGCCTGTTTACCCTGCAGCTGCCGTCATCCTTGCAGACGCGCCTGACGCTGATGAGCAATACCCAACGCGGCGGTTCCGCCGGCGGCGTTTTTGCCATGGGCGCCATCGCCGGGCTTATCTGCTCGCCCTGTACAACGGCGCCGCTGAGCGCGATTCTGCTGTACATCGCACAAAGCGGTAACCTGTGGCTGGGCGGCGGCACGCTGTATCTCTACGCGCTCGGCATGGGGCTACCGCTGATTCTGGTCACCGTGTTTGGCAACCGCCTGCTGCCGAAAAGCGGCCCGTGGATGGCCCATGTGAAGACCGCGTTCGGTTTTGTCATCCTGGCGCTGCCGGTGTTTTTACTGGAGCGTATCGTGGGCGAGGTATGGGGGCTGCGCCTGTGGTCGCTGCTGGCGGTGGCCTTCTTTAGCTGGGCCTTTATCACCTCCCTTGGCGCCTCGCGTCCGTGGCAGCGCATCCTGCAGATCGTGCTGCTGGCTGCCGCGCTGGTGAGCGTTCGTCCGCTGCAGGACTGGGCGTTCGACGCGCCGACGGCGCAGCAGCAGGCGCACCTGGCGTTTACCCGCGTCAGCACCGTCGATGAGCTCGATCGGGCTCTGGCGCAGGCTAAAGGCCGACCGGTTATGCTAGATTTGTACGCGGACTGGTGCGTGGCCTGTAAAGAGTTCGAAAAATACACCTTTAGCACACCGGAAGTGCAACAGGCCCTGAAAGATACCGTTCTGTTGCAGGTAGATGTCACGAAGAACAGCGCGCAGGACGTCGCCCTGCTGAAGCATCTGCGGGTGCTCGGCCTGCCGACGATTCTGTTCTTTAACGCGCAGGGAGAGGAGCAGCCCGCGCAGCGCGTAACCGGCTTTATGGATGCCGCGGCATTCAGCGCCCATTTGCGCGATCGGCAACCGTGAACGACACTTTAGGAGGTAAAATGGAGGAGAAAACCGTGCAACGTGAAGATGTTCTGGGCGAAGCCATACAAATTCTTGAAATCGAAGGTATTGCTAACACCACGCTGGAGATGGTCGCCGAGCGCGTTGCTTATCCGATCGATGACCTCAAGCGCTTCTGGCCAGACCGCGAAGCGCTACTGTATGACGCCCTCCGCTATCTCAGCCATCAGGTTGATGCATGGCGTCGCCAGCTGCTGCTGGACGAGACGCTAACGGCGGAGCAGAAGCTGCTGGCGCGCTATGCGGCGCTGACCCGATGCGTGAGCAATCACCGCTATCCCGGCTGCCTGTTTATTGCGGCCTGCACCTTCTATCCGGATGCCCAGCACCCGATTCATCAGCTGGCTGAACAGCAGAAGCAGGCTTCTCTCGCCTATACGCACGAGCTGCTGACCCAGCTGGAAGTGGATGACCCGGCGATGGTCGCCAAACAGATGGAGCTTATCGTCGAAGGCTGCCTGAGCCGCATGCTGGTGAAGCGCAGCCAGGCCGACGTCGATACCGCCCAGCGCCTGGCGGAAGACATCCTGCGTTTTGCCCAGTGTCGAATGGGCGGCGCGCTAACCTGATTCCGATATATTAACCGATCCTTCGCGCATATAATTTCCCTCTCACCGACATGCTGACAGGGTTTTATATGCGTTCTCTCCTTTGGGTTGCCATCATCGGGCTATGTCCGATATCGCTGCTGGCGGCTCCCGTACAGGGTTTTTCTTTCGCGTATAAAGACTGGGAAGTCGCCTGTGATAATACCGGCACCTGCCGGGCCGCGGGCTACGGCGTCAACCGCGGTGAAGTCAGCGTCCTGCTGACTCGCGGCGCGGGCCCGGATCAGCGGGTGAGCGGCCAGGTGACGTTTGCCCAGACCGATCGCGATATCCCCCCTGACGCCACCGTTCGCCTGCTGATCGACAATCAGGATCGCGGTTCGCTGGATGCCAAAGATGACAGCCACTTCCGTCTCGACAGCACGCAAACGGCCGCGCTGATTCAGGCCCTGGAGCATGAAAGCCGCATTGAGATTTCGCTTAACGGCGCGCGCAAGCCGCTCTCGAGCGCGGGCAGCAGCGCGATATTTCTCAAGATCGACGAATTTCAGCAGCGCCTGGGTACCGCAGACGCGCTGCTGCGCAAAGGCGATGCCGACGATAGCAATACGCTGAACGCGCTGCCCGCCCCGGAGATTATCGCCGCCCCAACGCTCCACAACGCTCAGCCCGAACCATTGACCGCCAAACAGCGCCAGCGCCTCCTCCCGGAGCTGATCCCGCTGCTGAATAGCCGCTGTGACGACTGGCAAAACAAAGATATCCCCGCCCAGGAACGGCAAATAACCGCCACCGCCATCGATAAAGGCCATTGGCTTATCCAGGCGCTGTGCTGGCGGGCCGCCTATAACGACGGTTACGCCATGTGGGTGGTGGACAGTGCCCCGCAGGCTAAACCTCAGCCGATCTCCACCGATGCCTCCAGCTATGCCGATGGCGCGATCGCGTTCTTCAACAAAGGCCGCGGCATCGCCGACTGCGTGAGCGGGGAGGAGCGGGTCTGGGACGGTAAATCGTTCGTCCAGAGCCTGAAATATACCACCGGCATGTGCCGAGAAATTACGCCCGGCGGGACCTGGATGCTGCCGACCTTCGTCAGCCAGGTGCGTCCTAAGCAGCAGAAAGACGCCGATAATAGTGCGCTCAAGGCGCTGTATAGTGCGGTACTGAAAGAGCAAAAGGCCAATCCGGAGCTGGAGCTGAATAAGATCGCCGAGCAGTTCCCGCTGACCGGCCGCGTCACCAACTTCACGCTGACCTATGCCGACGATACCTTAGTGTCAACAAACAAGCCTTCCGCCGATATCAGCGACGATGAGTGGCAGGCGTTTCTCCATTCAGATATCAGCGCTGATTCAGAAAATGGCAAGGTCAGCTTTACGCTTATCGACCTCGATAACGACGGCAGGCGCGATTTGATTATCGACAGCTACGTCGGCGGAACCGGCTTATTCAGCTATACCGGGGTCTTAAAACGCGGCGATGACACCTTCGATAGCGTCAACGGCAGCGATAGCGATGACGACGATGATTTTGACGCCGGCGTGCCCGGCGCGCTGTACTCCCTCAACGGGCGCGGGGCCAACCAGTGGAGCCGGTGGGTCAGAATTAACGGTCAGGTGTATGCGCTTTGGTACAACGGCCAGTTCGGCGAGGATAATCTGTATCTGCTGCGTCCCTTCAGCCCGACGGACAGGACGCCTGCGGTGACGATTCGCTATCGCTACACGCTGAATACCATCAGCTCGCCGGAGAAAGACCAGCCGTTAACCCCGGCGCTGAATGCCGAAGATAAGGCGGATTTACTCAAGTCGCTGGAGGTTATGCAGGGCACCCTGCTGAAAGATAAGCCGCAAACCGATAGCGACGCGCCGATTTGCCCCATTCCTCCTGGCACCTCCTCCGACGACGCGGATAACTACTACAGCGGCATCGCCTCAAACTATATCTATGAAACGGTGGCCTATATTCCCGTCTGGCTGAATGATAAATGCTTCATCGGCACGATTTTTAGCCACCACGGAACCTACCGCCACGGCGTCGATGCGGAGATTACCATCAGTTCCCCGCGCGAAGACGAAGAGGTGATCGGCGACTACACCCTTTCCGGTTTACGCCACGTCATCTCTGCGGTCAGCGGTTGGAAAATCCGTCAGGGCGATAACGGGATGATGTGAATTATGGCCAAAACGCGGCTTTTGATGCAAAACTGCCGTAAAGTTAAGCAATCGGCAGGAAAATAAAGAAATGTGGTTGACGCGCGAAGTGGATTACGGTTTAATTCGCCCCGTTGCCCGGATAGCTCAGTCGGTAGAGCAGGGGATTGAAAATCCCCGTGTCCTTGGTTCGATTCCGAGTCCGGGCACCACTATTTAAAGAACCCAGCCTATGGCTGGGTTTTTGCTTTTCTGCAGCCGGACTCTCCATCGAACTGCGTTCGATTATTCGCCGCCAGCGGCTCACCCCTTCGGGGCCGGCGCAACGAGCGCGCCGTTCAACGCCTTCGGCGTTAGTCCGAGCCGGGCTCCACTATTTAAAGAACCCGCCCAAAAGGCGGTTTTTTGCATTTCTGCAGCCGGACTCTCCATCGAGCTACGTTCTATTGCCCCGGCTAAAAACGTCCTGTCCCAGCCGGCGCCCCATCTCCAGGTGCGCTTCCGCCGTGCCCAGATCCGGCAGCAGCAGCATCTCAGAACTCGCCACCGTAACGCCGCAGTAGTCAAAAATCCCGTGCACGATTTGCGCGTTATACGCATCGGTAAGCCCGTGAGTATCGTAGGTTTTTTGGCTTGCGGCCCCTAATGCCACAAGATGAACCCGTAGGCGGCCCAGCTTCTTGACAACGTTGCCGTCGGCCGTCTCTTCATAGGCCCAGCCGTTTGAAAACACGCGGTCGATCCAGCCCTTAAGCAGTCCCGGCATTGACCACCAGTAAACGGGGAAAACCAGCACCAGCGCGTCGGCCTTATCGATTCGGGACTGTTCCGCAACCACCTCAGCGGGCGTCGCGACGGTGAGGTGAAAAGCCGCCATATCTTCGGCAGTGAAAGTCGGATTAAAGCCCTCCTGCGTTAAATCGGCGAGTTCAGAAGTATTCTGCGGATCGGATTCGGCAATCCCTTGCGCAATCGCCGTCGCGACGCTGTGGGTCAGCGAATCAGGAAGAGGATGAGATACCACAATTAATGCATGCATGACGCAGACTCCGGTTGCCATATGACGTTATCAGAAGTAGTCTTATATACCAAAGGTAACCTACCAATGGTAACTTACCTTTGGTATATAAGCATGTCAACGGGAGAATGTGTCTAATGGCTGAACCACTTGTGCGGCAGCGTTTATCCAGAGAAGAGCGGCATACACAGCTGGTGGACGTCGCGTGGCGTATTATTCGCGAAGAAGGGACGGAAGCGCTGACCCTCGGCTATCTGGCCAAAAAGGCCGGGGTGACAAAACCGGTGGTTTACGATCATTTTGACAGCCGTTCCGGGCTTTTTGCCACCCTTTACCGGGAGTTCGATCGCCGACAGACGGCGCTAATGGACGAGATCCTGCGCAAAACGGAGCCGGACGCGGAGAAGCTCGCGTCGGTGATCGCAACGTCATACATTGAATGCGTTCTGCTTCAGGGACGCGAAATGCCCAGCGTCATGGCCGCACTGGCCGGTACCCCGGAGCTGGAAAAAATTAAGCAGGAGTACATGGCGGCCTTTACCCTGAAGTGCCGCGAACTGTTCGCTCCGCTCTGCGGTGGGCAGCCACTCAGCGATGCGACGATTCTGGCGACGATCGGCTCAGCGGAAGGTTTATCCGCCGCCGTCGTGAGCGGCGTAATCACCGAACAGCAGGCAAAAAACGAGCTGTTCCAGGTCATTATGTCCATGCTAAATCGGTGCTGCCCGCCGCCTGTCGCCAAATAGCGCTCGGACGATTCAGACAGAAGCGCCGCTTTCCGAACAGCAAACGCGGCACCATCGCATTAAATCATGCCCGCGGCGCCGACCGGCAATCAGCTACCGCCGGCTTTCTTAATCGCCGCATCCAGCGAGTCTTTATCCGCCAGGCCCGGGAAGACGGTAATATTCGCCTCCGTGGCGCCGGTCGTCGGCATCACAATAACGCCCGGCGTGCCGCTTAAACCGATGGCCTGCGCCAGCTGGTTAGTCGCCTCAAGCGCTGGCTCAACGTCGGCGGCCTTCTTCGCCTCGAAGTTGACCTTCTTCACCTGCTGCTGAATATCCGCCGCCGTCAGCTTGCCCTCGTTATGCCCGGTGGCATAAATCCCGTTATGGTAGGTCAGGTAGGCTTCCGCCCCCTTCTGCTGATAGATTTGCAGACCGGTTTTCGCCGCGGTCAGCGACGTTTCCCAGCGGCTGCCGAAAATAGGCCACTCTTTAAACGCAAAACGGGTCTGCGGATTTTCCTTAATCACCTGAGCCATCACCGGCGCCAGACGGCTACAGTAAATACACTGGTAATCAAAGAATTCGATAACCGTGACCTTGCCATCCGCCGGTCCGTAGGTCGGCGTATTTTTATCCTGGGTCAGCGCGGCCTGATTCTTAATGACCGCCTGGGTCGCGGCGCTGGCCTGCTGCTCTTGCTGAATCTGCTGCAGCTTCTGGCTTGCCTGCAGCAGAACCTCCGGATGGGCGACTAAATAATCCGCCGCAATCTTGCCGATGCGGGCTTCCTGCTCCGGCGTAAAGGTGGCAGGGGGGGCGTCAGCCGCCATAGACAGGGCCGGAAGCAGCGTGGCGCCAATCAAGGCGAGGGTCACTATTTTTTTAGAGCCGGACATGAGGATGATCCTTGCGATAGGTAAACGGCAGGTGAGTCTGTTGAGACAAAGTAGCATCCTTTACCGGCGAATAATCATCAGGCGATGCATTGATTCGTAACTTTATTTTTCATCAGGCGGGATCAAATGAAGCCGCCAGCAGGCAAACACGACCGGTAACTCCGGCTATACTGCCCGCGTGGCGGTAATACTCGCAAAACCTGGCAATCAGATGCCTATGGTACAAGCAGCAATTTTGCAGCAGAGACGCGCTGATTCTCCAGGTCATCAAAGGCCCTCTGGCCGTCATTAAGGGGCCGAGCTTCCACCCAGCCAAGATCGCCCAAGGCCCCCTGGGCCAGCATGGATAACGTCAGGCAGAAGTCGGCCATGGTGTATGTATATGTGCCCAGCAGGGTGATCTCCCCAAGCGTCAGCTTGCGCATATCAATTTCGCTCTCCCAGCCCTGCAGGCCAATATGCATCACCGTACCGCCAGGTCTAACCGTGCTTAACGCGGTCCTGCGGGTTCCCGTCGCGCCGACGGCGTCGATCACCAGATCAAAACTATTTCCCTTCATCTCCGTCTTCAACGGATCGACACTGGCACAATCTACCTCAAGTTCTGCCGTTTTACGCCGTAGCGGATTCACTTCCGCCAGGGTCAGCTGTCTGCAACCCCAGGCACGAAGCACGAGCAACGTGAGCAGACCTATCGCGCCGCCGCCAATCACCAACGCTTTGGCTTCAGCAAGCGGTAAATGCATTGCGCGCTGTGTCAAGCGCAGGGCGTGAACCACGGTCGCGGCAGGCTCCGTTATCGCCGCATGCCGGAGATCCAACCCCGATGGTATCGCCACCACCGAGCGCGCCGGAATGGCCATAAACTCGGCAAAAGCTCCGGGCCAGTCCATCCCCACCATGTGACGATCGCTGCACAAATTATCACGTCCCTGCAGGCAATATTCACATTGGCCGCAGGTGATTAATGGATTCGCGGTAACACGCTGCCCAACGTGAAATCGCCGGGACTGACTTTCAACAATCTCACCAGACAGCTCATGCCCTAATACCAGGCCAGGCTGGCGCCGCGGATCTTTGCCATGAAACGCGTGCATATCAGAACCACAGATTCCAGCGGCAGCAATGCGGATCACCACCTGCTCCTCACCTTCGGGCAGATGAGGATAGGGGCGCTCCTGAATCGCAACGCCGAACGGCTGGGTATAAACCAATGCTTTCATACTTCCTCACTTAATCATTACGGTATGGGAGTTCGCCACTTGCCCTACGGCATGGGTACGCCGCCACAAAGAGATAGCGCAGGCGGCGCTGATCAGGCCAATAACTAATACATAGGCGCAGATAAGCCAGGGCGCGCCACCAAGCATTCCCGAGAGTACGGTCGCCAGTACCGGCGTCAGGCCGCCGGCAAAGACGCCGGAAATCTGATAGGCAAACGAGATACCGGTATAACGCACCGAAGCGTCGAAACACTCGGAATAGATAGAAGAAAGGGTGCCGAAAACGGCCGCATGGAAGATACCGAACGGAATGACTACCGCCGCCCATATCAACCAGATATTGTCTGCATTCCACTGCATTACGGCAAAAGCAGGGAAAGCAGAACAGGCCGAGAGCGTGGCCCCAAGGACGAAAACGCGAATCCGTCCCCAACGGTCAGCTATATAGCCCCAGAAAGGAATAAAGAAGCTCATGACAAAAGCACTGGCCAGGATCGCTATAATGGCCTCATCGCGCGGGATATTAAGCTGTTGCGTCAGCCAGGTCAGCGAAAATACGCCGAAAATATTAAAGAAGACGCCGTCAATTAAGCGCATCCCCATACAGGTAAATACCAGAGCGGTGTGTTTACGGAATAGTTCCACCAGCGGGATCCGCTTCGCCACTCCTTTTTGCGCTTCTTTCGCCTTAAGAAAGTCCTCGGTTTCCGCGACGTTATTTCGAATATAGGTTCCAATAACCACAAAGATACCGCTCAATAAGAAAGGTACACGCCATCCCCAGGCCATAAAATCTTCATCGGTTAGCAGGAATGACCCCAGGCCAATAGCGCCAGAAGCTAATAGCAGGCCAAGCGACATACCGATTTGCGGAATACTGGCAAAGAATGCGCGATGCTTTTCTGGCGCGGACTCAAAGGTCATCAGTACCGCCCCTCCCCACTCTCCGCCCAGCCCAATTCCTTGAATCAGTCGGCAAAGAATAAGCAGCAGCGGCGCCCAGATACCAATTTGATGATAGCTGGGGATAAGCCCTATGGTGACGGTGGCCCCTCCCATAATCACCAACGTCAGGATCAGCATTTTTTTACGCCCAAGCGTATCGCCGAAATGACCGAAAATAATGGCGCCCAGCGGTCGGGTCAGAAAACCAATTGCAAACACGCCATAGGACAGTAGGGTGGAAATAAAGGGGTCGCCTTCCGGAAAATACAGCTTATTGAACACCATTCCGGCGACGGTGCCATAAAGGAAAAAGTCATACCATTCAATGGTTGAACCAAACAGGCTCGATAGCGTTACGCGACGAAGATTCCCGGCAGCAGGCTGTTGCATCATATGCTCCTCTGCGCTGTTAAAATGGTGGTTAAATGGCGCTGTAGCCGCCATCAACCATAAGGGTTTGACCGGTAATATAGGCGCTGGCCTGGCTGGCCAGAAAAAGCGTAACGCCGTACAGGTCATGCAGTTCCCCATTACGCCCAATACAGGTCCGTGCAGCATGACGCTCTCTGAGCGCGTCATCGGCAAATACAGGACCCGTGAGCTCGGTTGGGAAAAAACCGGGACCAATCGCATTACAGGTAATGCCTTCACGCCCCCAGCGCTGGGCGATAGCCCGCGTTAGCTGAACAATCCCGCCCTTACCGGCACCATATGGCGCGCTATTATCGAAAGCCCGCCATGATTGCAGCGAGGCGATATTGATAATCCGCCCCCAGCCGCGCCTGGCCATTTCCGGCGCCAGAGCCTGAGTGAGAAAAAAAGGTGCCTTGAGATGTAGCGCCAGCTGCAGATCCCAGTCGGCTTCGCTGACCTCCTCAAACGGCTGGCGCAAATTAACGCCGGCCGCATTAACCAAAATATCGACTTCGCGACACGCTGCCGCCAGCGAGATACGGCTTTGCTGGCAAGTTACATCGACACAAAGATAGCGGACATGGCCTCCCTGCTGAGATAAACGCTGCGCGACACTGGACAGCTGCGCTTCCCGACGTGAAGCGAGGATAACGGCTGCG
Source organism: Klebsiella sp. 18074 (assembly GCF_902705905.1). Taxonomy (NCBI): domain Bacteria; kingdom Pseudomonadati; phylum Pseudomonadota; class Gammaproteobacteria; order Enterobacterales; family Enterobacteriaceae; genus Klebsiella; species Klebsiella sp. 18074. Next base: position 189,144 of record NZ_CACSIS010000007.1, read on the forward strand.
CCAGCGCCAGACAGCGCTTCGGCCATCGCGGCACCAATCCCGCTACCGCCGCCGGTAATGAGGGCAGTTTTACCCTCCAGAGAAAAAAGTGAGGCTAAATGCATAATCCCTCCTTAACGGGTCACGGGCGTGCCGAGCGCAAAAGCATCATTCGGGAAGTATTTTTCCAGCCTAACCTCCGCGGTACGGGCGTGGGCCTCCATACCTTCAAGACGGGAAATACGCGCGGTCGTTGCGCCTATTTGAGGTACCGCTTCACGTGACATACGCTGCCAGGTCAGCGTTTTGAGGAATTTATGTACCGAGAGGCCTCCCGAGTAGCGGGCTGCGCCTTTGGTGGGCAAAACATGGTTTGGGCCGCTGCATTTATCCCCAAACGCCACCGTCGTCTCTTCGCCAAGGAACAGAGAGCCGTAGCAGCTAAGAGAATCGAGCCACCAGATCAGGTCTTTAGCATGAACCTCAAGGTGCTCAGAGGCGTACCGATCCGATACCTCAACAATCTCCTCGCGGCTATCACAAAGAATCACTTCGCCATAATCACGCCACGCACAGCTCGCCGCATCCCGCGCGGTGGAAGGAAGGAGGTCAATCAGTTTTGGCACCTCAACGAGCGCCGCTTCGGCTAGCGCGCGCGAAGTGGTAAACAGCCACGCGGGGGACTCGTGTCCATGTTCAGCCTGACCAACCAGATCGCTGGCGACAATGCGTATATCCGCGGTTTCATCAGCAATGACCGCCACTTCTGAAGGCCCGGCAAAAACGTCAATCCCCACTTCGCCAAACAGGGTTCGCTTAGCTTCCGCCACAAATTTATTTCCCGGCCCAACCACCACATCGGCAGGTTTATCGGTAAACAGGCCCCAGGCCATAGAAGCAATCGCCTGCACACCACCGAGGGTCATTACCGTATCGGCGCCAGCCCGATGAAATGCATAAAGTACGCACGGATGGATAGCCTGGCCCTGCCGGGGCCCCGAGCAGGCAATGACATTTTTCACTCCTGCAGCTTTTGCCGTTGCCACGCCCATATAAGCCGAGGCGATATGCGCATAACGACCTGCCGGGGCGTAACAGCCGACCGTGGTGACCGGCAGCACTTTCTGCCCGGCGACCAGCCCGGATGGCAAAGTCACCTCCATATCATGCAGTGATTCGCGTTGCGCACAGGCAAAGGCGTATACCTGGTCAATGGCATAATCAATATCCTTACGGATATCCGCCGGCACCTCGCGAATCTGCGCCGCAATTTTCTCCGGTGTCAGAATAATGTCACCGCTCCAGCTATCCAGCTTGCTGGCATAGCGGCGCACCGCGGCTTCGCCCTCAGTCTTTATGGTGGTGAGCATCTCTTCTACCACCTCTCTCGCTTCCAGCGTGTTTGATTGTGGATTTTTACTCGCTTTTTTTAACCAGGTTACCGACATATTTATCTCCAGACTGTAGAGGGAGGATTAACAGCGTTTTTATTGTGCCTATTCATATGTCATGTACATGACTAGTTAAAATCTATAGAGAGATAAAAGTTAATCCGCAAAACACTTCAGTGAAAAAAGTGATCCCGATCGCTGCGCGAGAGAATAACTGCAGAGCGGGTCACATTTTATCGCCACCTGGAAGAAACTACCTATTAAAGTAATAATAATCATCTATTTAGGTGATATTAAAAATGTCTGGCAATTTAGAATCCTTTCCGCGTTTTTTCGTGATCTCTCTCGCACAATCCTCACACTGTTGCTAAAAATCATTCACAGCCTAAATTCATATGATATATGTCATATACATGAGTTCGATAATCGTTCAGCGAAGGAGGCAGTAATGAGTATTGAGTTTGTTGTTCATGACGACGGTGATTCCGTCGGTGTCGTTGTTATTGAGGGGGTTGAGGCCGGTCAGATCCTGACTGGATGGATCATGGATCAGAACAAAACGATCGAGTTTGCCGTGAAGGATGCCATTCCAATCGGCCATAAGCTGGCGATCCGTTGCCTCGACGTTAACGATACGGTCATTAAGTACGGACAGGACATCGGTCGCGTCATCCAGCCTATTCAGCAAGGCGAACATCTTCACGTTCACAACGTTAAAACTAAAAGGTGGTAATGATGGAAATCAAAGGACGCAAGTTTGCCGGCTACCGTCGTGAGAATGGCCGGGTTGGGATCCGCAACCATGTCATCATTCTGCCCGTTGACGATATCTCCAATGCTGCAGCCGAGGCCGTTGCCAATAACATCAAGGGAACGATCGCTCTGCCGCATCCCTACGGCCGACTACAGTTTGGGGAAGATCTAGAGCTCCACTTCAGAACGCTGATCGGCACGGGCTGCAACCCGAACGTCGCAGCGGTGATCGTGATTGGTATCGAACCCGGCTGGACCCAGCGTGTCGTCGATGGCATTAAGGCAACCGGTAAACCCGTTGCAGGATTCTGGATTGAGCAGAACGGCGATCACAACACGATCTGCACCGCCTCGAGAAAAGCACGTGAATTCACCCAATATGCCTCTGAAATCCAAAGAGAAGAGTGTGATATCAGCGAACTTTGGGTTTCGACCAAGTGCGGTGAATCCGATACGACGTCCGGCTGCGGCGCCAACCCTGCAGTCGGTAATCTCTTCGATCGCCTGTATGAAAATGGCAATACGCTGCTGTTTGGGGAAACCTCAGAACTGACCGGCGGAGAGCATCTGGTGGCGGCGCGCTGCGCCAATGCCGACGTCCGGCAAAAGTTCCAGTTCATGTTCGATCGCTACAGCGCCATGATCGATCGGTGGAAAACCAGCGATCTATCAGAATCTCAGCCAACAAAGGGCAATATTGAAGGCGGGCTGACCACCATTGAAGAGAAAGCGTTGGGCAACATTCAAAAAATCGGCAAAAAATGTCAGGTAAACGGCGTGCTGGATAAAGCCGAAACGCCGACCGGACCGGGCCTTTGGTTTATGGACTCCTCCTCAGCAGCGGCGGAAATGGTTACGCTCTGCGCCGCTGGCGGCTACGTCGCACACTTCTTCCCTACCGGTCAGGGCAACGTTATCGGTAATCCGATATTACCTGTTATCAAGATATGCGCGAACCCGCGCACGGTACGCACCATGTCGGAGCATATCGATGTCGATGTTTCCGCGATCCTCAGACGGGAAATGAACCTTGATGGCGCTGGCGAGGCGCTTCTCGAATCGCTGCTACGTACCGCCAACGGCCGATTGACAGCGGCCGAAGCCCTCGGCCATCGCGAATTCGTGCTGACCAGAATCTTCGAAAGCGCCTGACAACTTATCTCTTCTCCCGCCTGTGCGCAGGCGGGCAACGCCACTCCTCCACGCGACGGCAGAACGCGGAACGCTGGCCCGAAGAATGCGATTCCCCTGGCAGGACACGGAGAGAATCACTCCGCCAATTAGCGAAGCGCCCTCTCAAAGCTGGTTAATGTAGGTGTGATTGCGGGTGAGGATAGTTGACACGCGGAATTCAACCGGCTTGTTCTGCAGATCCCGTGCCACGCGGGATATACGCAGCAGCGCCTCGCCTTCGAGAGCCTCCAGATGGAGCACCTCATCTTCGCCCGCATTTACCGCCTGAATAGACTCGCTAGCCTTAACGATGGTGCAGGAGAATTTATTCTGATAGAGCTGATACAGCGTATTGGGCAGCGTTTCCGGCTCTCTCTCCAGACCGGGAAAAGTGGCGGCATCCAGAGAGATATGCTCCAGGATCACCGGGACGCCCCCCAGCTCACGCACGCGCCAGATATGCAGAACCTTACAGCCCTGCGCAATATCCAGCGCCGCCGCCTCTTCTCGGGAAGCTACGCGTAAATGGCGCGCCAGCACGCGTGAGACGGGCATCATTCGCTCGCCATCGAGCGCGGTAATGTTAAAAAAGCGAAACAGTGTGCTATCCGCATCATGAGAAGAAACAACGGTGCCCTTTCCCTGATAACGGATAACAACATTATCGGTGACCAGCTCGTTGAGCGCCTTACGCAAGGTGCCAATACTGACATTATAGGCTGAACTCAGGCTAGCCTCGCTGGGAATATAGGTGCCTGGAGGCCATTCGCCGGACGCAATTCGCTCCATCAGCAGATTCTTGATCTGCAGATAGAGCGGCTGGAAGGTGGCTGTTTTAACTTCAACAGCTGAATTAATTTCTTGATTCATATCATATTCCTGGAGCCAGGATTGCTAAAAATAGTGCAGCGCAAACGTCGCTAATTCATATAACATATATATGAATTAGCGCTATTTAACAACCCCGATTTAGCCTGATAGCGATCCGATAAACTCTTTTTCCAGCGGCTCTCCCACAGTTCAGCAAACCAATACATATGCCGATCCCTCTGATAGCATCTACTTCCCTAAAATGAGTCCGCCGGGCAAAACAGATGGTCCCGGCATTTATCTCTTCGCGTAAGATGAGTCAGGTATGAACGAGCTAGTTATTCAGTGGGATTTTACCGTCATTTTGCTGCAAATCATCGCTATCGACCTGCTGCTTGGCGGCGATAACGCGGTGGTGATTGCCATGGCCTGCCGCAAGCTGCCGCCGCACCTGCGCACCAAAGCGATCGTTATCGGCACCTTTGGCGCCATCGTGGCCCGCGTGCTGCTGCTGGCCTTGGCCATCTATCTGCTCTCCTTACCCTGGCTAAAAATAGTCGGCGCGGTGCTGCTGCTGTGGATTGGCATCAAGCTGGTCGCCAATCAGGAGGAGAACGAAGAGGTCAGCAGTTCCGGCAGCCTGTGGCGCACCGCCGTCACCATCACGGTGGCGGACGTCATTATGTCCCTCGATAACGTCCTGGCCGTGGCCGCCGCCGGCAAAGGCCACCTGCTGCTGGTGGCGCTGGGGGTGCTGATCAGCATTCCGATCATCGTCGCGGGCAGTAAGCTGGTGCTGGCGATACTGAATCGTTTTCCGTCCGCTGTCCTGCTGGGCGGCGCGTTAATCGGCTGGATTGCCGGCGCCATGCTGGTCACCGATCCGACCATTATTCGCCTGTTCCCCGCGGCGCCGGACGCGCTCCCGACGATCGCCGGGGCCGTTGGCGCCGGGCTGGTGCTGGCGGAAGGGCTGCGCCGAAGCTAGCGTAAAATTCAGGCCGGCGGGTCGCCCGCCGCCCCCTCTTTCGCCGTCGATCCCGACGGCGTCAAGTTTCAGGCACATTCCTCTCACGCGCCGGCTCATTTGCCCTAAGCTTAATGGGAAAGTTGTTACCACCCCATTCTGTAAAGATGAGATAACGATATGGAATTAAAGGATTATTATGCCATTTTAGGGGTTAAGCCAACGGACGATCTCAAAACCATTAAGACCGCCTACCGTCGCCTGGCTCGTAAATATCACCCCGACGTCAGCAAAGAGAGCGATGCTGAAGCCCAGTTTAAAGATCTTGCCGAAGCCTGGGAGGTGCTGAAAGATGAGCAGCGCCGTGCCGAGTACGACGAGCTCTGGCAGCACCGCAACGACCCGCACTTTGGCCAACAGCAGGCCCCTCACGAGCAGAACTACAGCCAGCAGGACTTCGACGACATCTTCTCATCGATGTTTGGCCAGCAGGCACACCACGCCCGGCGCCAGCAGGCCGCACGCGGCCACGATGTAGAAATCGAAGTCGCGATGTTCCTCGAAGAGACGCTCGCCGAGCAGACCCGAACCATCAGCTACAGGCTGCCGATGTATAACATTTTCGGCATGGTCGAGAGCGAGACGCCTAAAACGCTGAACGTAAAAATCCCCGCCGGCGTCAGCGACGGCCAGCGCATCCGCCTGAAGGGCCAGGGTACGCCGGGCGAGAACGGTGGCCCGAATGGCGACCTGTGGCTGGTTATCCATCTGGCCCCGCATCCTCTGTTCGATATCGTGGGCCATAACCTGGAAATCGTCCTGCCGCTGGCCCCGTGGGAAGCCGCGCTGGGCACAAAGGTGACGGTTCCCACCCTCAAAGAGAGCATCCTGCTGACGATCCCCCCGGGCAGCCAGCCGGGGCAACGCCTGAGGATCAAAGGCAAAGGGCTGGCGAGCAAAACCGCCACCGGCGACCTGTTTGCGGTGATAAAAATCGTTATGCCGCCGAAACCAAATGAAAAAGCCAGCGCGCTCTGGCAGCAGCTCGCGGAAGCAGAGGCGAGCTTTGAGCCGCGTAAAACATGGGGGAAAGCATAATGGCTAAGATGACAGTGACGTTCTCAATCACCGAGTTTTGTCTGCATACCGGCATTTCTGAAGACGAGCTTAGCGAAATTGTCGGTCTGGGGATGATTGAACCGCGCCAGCCGCAAACCGAGGTCTGGCTGTTCGATGACAGCGCGGTAACGATAATGCACCGCGCGGTGCGCCTGCGCCGCGAGCTGGAGCTCGACTGGCCCGGCATCGCCGTGGCGCTGACGCTACTGGATGAGAACGCGCGCCTGACCCGCGAAAACCGGCTGCTGCACCAGCAGCTGGCGCGCTTTCTGACCCACAGCTGATCCGCCAATTCCCGGCCTCCCCGGCCTACGCTACGCTGAGCCGGGCGTCGAAATGAACTTCTTCTCGTCGCCCGGCTAAGGCGTTAAGCCGCTATCCGGGAAAGCGGGCGCCTAATCCGGCAGCGAGCCGGCAAGATTACGGGCGGAAATGCTCTCCGTCTCCTTCACCTCTTCAGCCACCGGTGCCGGTGCTGCAGGCGCAACGCTCGGCGCAGAGACCGCGGCTGCGGGCTGAATTTCCAGAAATGATGCCAGCATCGTACGCAACATCTCCGGCCGGGTATCTTCCGCCAGTAAAGCCGCCAGCATTGACGGCAAGCGGCCGTCAATTTCCCCCAGCGCGAGGCCGGCCAGCAAGGCAGTACGCGACATTTCGCCGCGATCGCCACGATGGTGAGCCTCAATTTTGGCATCGGCAAAGCGCTCGCTGGCGCTGATATCCGGGCGCAGGTAAATCAGAACTTTTCTGCGTTCCAGAGTCATACCCGCTCCTTAGCCTATGATTTTCAGACCGCGAACCAGCGCAAACTGCGGTTCATCAGCAACCACAAAGCGATCGTCACGCAGGCCAACCCGCGCACGGATGGCGTCCGCCACCAGCGGCGCACCGCCGCCAATCACAATCACGTGAGAATAGCCCTTAAAGCTATCAATGGTCGTCAGCACGCGCGTGGTGAGCCGCTCGATGCTTCCGGCAATCACCTTTTTCACATCGGAGACCGCATCCGGATCGTTGATGTTGTCGGCTAAATAGGCATTGTCATCGCGGTTAATAATGATCTGATCGACGTTGTAGCTGGAGGTATCGGTATTCGCTCTGGCCAGCGCCAGCTTCACGGCATCGGTCACCAGCGACACGCCCAGCTTCGGGTCGCCAAAAATGCGCGAAACCGAGGTCATCTGACCGGCCACCATGGAGATATCCAGCGTGGTACCGCCCAGGTCGACAATCAGCACGGAGTGTGACGGTTTAAGCTCATCGCACAGGCTGATACCGGCCGGGATAGACTCCGGGCGCACGGTGACTTTGGTGATATTGAACACTTCGCCTTTGTTCAGTTTGACCGCGCGGCGGAGGCTCTTTTTCTTGCGTTCGATATTGTCGAGGCGGTACTGGGCATCTTCGTCGTAAAACTCGGTCAGCGGCAGCGTCACCACGATCTCCACATCCTGCGGCTCAATTCCGCTGGTCAGCAGAGCGTGATGCACGGCGATGGAGTTCAGCGGGCTGTACTGCCATTCGATATTGTTGGTCGGTAACGCATCCGGCGTAATCAGATCGAAGGAGTACTTCTCCTCATCCACGGTGTAGTTATAGGGCTTCCCGGTACCGAAGGTGGCAGACCATCCACGCTTGAAGCTGTTCGGGCTGATATGGGTCAATGTTTCACCATCTTGTTCCCACAGCATTTTGATATTGGTTGAACCATCATCGATAAAAATGCGCATCGTATCGCTCCGTCTCTGCGACAAATAAGAGAAAAAATAAGACCACAAAAGAGTAGCAAGCGTAAATCGACCGCGCAATAGCGCAAAAAAGAGACAATTCCGAGAAATTAAAGAGACAAATAAGATAAAATAAAAATCAAAGACTTAAAGAAGAGAATAATTAGAGAACAAATAGATAATTATCAGAGATAACTTTCTTACGCTTTTTGTCGAAAAATGAAGGAAAAACCCGCGCTAAATCATCTAATTTTCGCCTACGCTCACGCAAAATCCGCGGGTTTTATCATCAGCTGTGGCGTCGGCCATAGCGCGCCGCGGCATCTTTTATGATGCCGCGGCGCGTTCAGGATGTCGGGGCAGAGGTCGAGGAAAATGATATCGCGGCGGATATCGTCGGGCCGGGCGGCCCGACGGCGGAGAAAGTATTAACGCTGCAGCCAGGCCGGCAGCCACTCGCCGTGGCTGGCGATCAAATCGTCTACCAGCGCATAGATCTCCTCGATCCCCAGCACCGCCGCAGTGTGCGGATCCATCATCGTCGCGTAATAGACGTAATCGCGGTTTTCGCTGAGGATCGCCTCGGTCAGCAGGGTCTGGACGTTGATGTTGGTCTGCATCAGCGCCGCCAGGTGCGCGGGCAGCTTGCCAACTTTGGTGGGCTGAATACCGTTGGCGTCCACCAGGCAGGCGACCTCCACGCAGCACCCCTGCGGCAGGTTGTCGATCAGCCCGTCGTTGCGCACGTTGCCGTACACCACACTCGGCTCGCCGGTCCAGATCGCGTTCATAATCGTGCTGGCGTATTCCCGCGAGGGCTTAATGTCGATGCGATCGCTGGTTTTATACGTCTCCAGCTCTTTATGCCAGTTCGCCACCTGCTCCACGCAGCGCTTCGGATACTCATCCAGCGGCACCTGGTAGCGGGCGATCAGGTCTTCACGCCCCGGCTTGATAAACCACGGGGTATATTCCGCGAAGTGCTCCGACGATTCCGTCACGAAGTAGCCCAGCTTTTTGAACATCTCATAGCGAACAATATTCTGGCAGCGCGAGTTCTCACGGTGCTTCGGCGCGCGCCCTTCGGCAAAGGCTTGTAGCATATCCGGATAGATGCTGACGTAGCTGCCGTCCCCCGTCTTTTTCTCCAGCGACAGGTAGAACGCCATGTGGTTAATCCCGGCGCAGCGGTAGCGCAGATCCGCCGGGTCAAGGTCGAGGTCGTGCGCCAGCTCTTCCGCCGTTCCCTGCACGGAATGGCACAGGCCGACCTGCTTGATATGCGGATAGCGCGCGTACATCGCCCAGCTGTTCATCGCCATCGGGTTGACGTAGTTCAGCATCGTCGCGTTCGGGCAGACCTCGGTCATATCGTCACAGATGCGCCACAGGTGCGGAATCGTCCGTAGCGCCCGCATGATCCCGCCCGGCCCGAGCGTATCGGCGATGGTCTGCTCCAGCCCGTGCAGCTTGCAGACCTCAAAATCGGTTACCGTACACGGCTGGTAGCCGCCGATCTGGAAAGCGACCACCACAAAATCGGCGTCCATCAGCGCGGCTTTCTGGTCGCGATGGCAGCTAATTTCTCCGTGAGCGCCGACCGAGTCCATTAGCTTTTGCACCACGATATGCGACTCTTCCAGCCGGTTGGCGTCGATATCCATCAGTGCGATATGGGCCGATCTCAGCGCCGGGCGTTGAAAAACGTCGCCGAGAATATTTTTAACGAAAACCGTTGAGCCAGCGCCGATAAAGGTAATTTTTGGGGCAGACATAGTGCTCTCTCCGTAAAGTCATTAGACACCCGCAGAGTGGCACGCCGGATGCGCCGCGCGCTGCCCTCTTCCCGGCAGAGCATTCCCGGAAACTCAGATCGACCGTTACCCGCCACAAAATCTGAGCTTTCGGGAACAAGATGGCGGAAAAGAAGAGAAAACGGGCGGTTTAATCCGCTAAGATAGCGGCATATCGGTGCAAAAAACAGCAGCTATGACGATTCAGGAATCCGAAGCCCTATGGAAAAAAACCTTACGCCGCAGCCTCCCGACCCGCATATGAGCAGCAGCGACGAGAAAAATACCCGCAGCCCGCTGGCGCTCTATTCGGAGTATCAGCGCATGGATATCGAGCTGCGCACCCCGCACGCCATGACCACCAGCCACTGGCACGGTCAGGTAGAGGTTAACGTCCCCTTCGACGGCGACGTGGAGTATCTGATTAACAACGAGGTGGTGAGCATCAGGCAGGGCTACATCAGCCTGTTCTGGGCCTGTACGCCGCATCGGCTCACCCGTCCCGGCAACTGCCGGCAGATGGCCATCTTTAACCTGCCGATGCATCTGTTTTTGTCCTGGCCGCTGGACCGGGAGCTTATCAACAACGTGACCCACGGCATGGTCATTAAATCTCTCGCGGCGCAGCAGCTCAGCGTCTTTGAAGTCCAGCGCTGGCAGCAGGAGCTCGCCAGCGACAACGAGCAGATCCGCCAGCTGGCGATCGAAGAGATCGCCCTAATGCTCAAGCGCTTTAGCCTCTCAGGCTGGCAGCCGATTCTGGTCAACAAAACCTCGCGCACGCACAAGCACAGCGTCTCGCGGCACGCGCAGTTTTACGTCAGCCAGATGCTCGAATTTATCGCCGCGCACTACGATCGGGCGCTGACCGTCGATGCGGTTGCCGAACACGTTAAGCTCAACCCCAACTACGCGATGGGCATTTTTCAACGGGTGATGCAGCAGACCATGAAGCAGTACATCACCGCCATGCGCATTAACCACGTCCGAGCCCTGCTGAGCGATACCGATAAAACTATCCTTGATATCGCCCTGACCGCCGGCTTTCGTTCCAGCAGTCGCTTCTACAGCACCTTTAGCAAGTACGTCGGCATGCCGCCGCAGCAGTACCGCCGGCTCAGCCAGCAGCGCCGGCAAAGTCTGCCGCCGAATGAGGCCTAAGCGGCCATAAAAAATGCCGCCGGGGGAGTCCCGCGGCGGCATTTTTCACATTCCTGGCGAATTAATCAGTCGTTAATTCGCGGGTGCTGATCCACCAGACGGGAACGTTTTTCCTGCAAATCGGCAATTTCCTGATCGATATCTTCGATTTTGTTTTCGATGTTATCGTAGTGCTCGCCGAGGATCTCTTTCGCTTCCTGAATATCCGAAGCCGCAGGCGTCGCCCCTTTCAGCGGACGGTTCGCCGTCTCCTTCATCGTCAGGCCGGTCATCAGGCCAATCACCGCAATCACCATCAGATAGTAGGCCGGCATCATCAGGTTCTGCGTGGTTTCCACCAGCCAGGCCGCCAGGGTTGGCGTCAGACCGGCAACCAGCACCGAGATGTTAAAGGCGCTGGCCAGCGCGCTGAAGCGGATATGGGTCGGGAACATCGCCGGCAGCGAAGACGCCATAACCCCGATAAAGCAGTTAAGCACCACCGCCAGCAGCAGCAGACCGCCGAAAATCAGGCCGATAACGTTGCTGTTAATCATGATAAAGGCCGGAATCGACAGCACGAACAGGGCCACGCTACCAATCAGGATAAACGGACGACGGCCGAAGCGGTCGCTGAGCATCCCGATAATCGGCTGCACAAACAGCATCCCGACCATAATCGCGATGATAATCAGCACCCCGTGATCTTCCGAGTAGTGCAGGTTATGCGACAGGTAGCTCGGCATATAGGTCAGCAGCATGTAGTAGGTCACGTTGGTGGAAATCACCAGACCGATACAGGTCAGCAGGCTACGCCAGTGTTTGGTTGCAATCTCTTTGAACGAGACCTTCGGACCTTCCTGCAGCCCTTCGCGGTCGCCCTGCTCCAGGGTTTCAACGTGCTGCTGGAATGCCGGAGTCTCTTCCAGAGCATGGCGCAGATAAAGGCCGATAAGCCCTAACGGCAGCGCGAGGAAGAACGGCAGGCGCCAGCCCCAGCTGAGGAAGTTTTCCTCGCCAACTATGCTTGAAATCAGCACCACCACGCCCGCGCCGAGGACAAACCCGGCAATGGAACCGAAGTCCAGCCAGCTGCCCATAAAGCCGCGCTTACGGTCAGGCGAGTATTCGGCAACGAAGATCGAGGCGCCGGTGTACTCTCCGCCCACCGAGAAGCCCTGTGCCATCTTACACAGCAGCAGCAGAATCGGTGCCCAGATACCAATCGACGCGTACGACGGAATAAGACCAATACAGAAGGTACTTATCGACATGATAACGATGGTTATCGCCAGAATCTTTTGTCGACCGTACTTATCGCCGAGCATGCCAAAGAACAGCCCGCCTATCGGACGAATCAGGAACGGAACGGAGAATGTCCCGAGCGCGGCAATCATCTGCACGCTGGGATCGGCATCGGGGAAGAAGACTTTACCTAAGGCGTACGCCACGAAACCGTACACGCCGAAATCGAACCACTCCATCGCATTACCCAGCGACGCTGCGGTGATTGCTTTTTTCAGCTTGCCATCGTCAATGATGGTCACATCCCGCAGAGTGATTGGCTTTACTTTTTTCCTTTTAAGCATATTTTTCCTCTAAAGCTTCGCCGTGAGCGCACGGATCTCCGCCAAACGGCAATACCGTTTGCGTCGTGCGTTGGGAGCGGCCAATTGCTGTGCTCCTCTTTTCAAGCGTAGCAGGTTTGCCTGCACTGTCTGCTGACAATTAGTACAACCGAACCTGTTGACGCCTGCTCTGGCGTAAATGAATCAATAAATAGAGCTACGAATAAACCTGATGAATTTACGAACTCGCCTTTTTTACCCTAACAGCGTTTAAATTTGCGATCAACTTCACGAAAATTTGTTCGCCATATTACAGAGCCAGGCAGCATTAATAAGTTCAATGAATATGCACAAGCAGTGATTTATTTTTGGACATCCCGCCTCCGGCAGCACATCGAATATTGCTGATTTTTGATCGAAAAAGAGAATATTCCCGCAGCGGTACTATCGGAAAAAGTGGCCGACAAATGGCCGCCATTGCGTTATAATAGCAATCACTTTCGGCTATCAGCCGCTTTTTAATGGGCCAAAGGCCTGTTTTATACAGTAATCATGAGGAACGTCATGCAACTCCCACAGTGTCCTAAATGCCATTCTGAGTACACCTATGAAGACAACGGCATGTTTATCTGCCCGGAATGCGCCCATGAATGGAACAATGCCGAGCCGGCTGAAGATAATGATGCGCTGACGGTGAAAGATGCCAACGGTAATTTACTCGTCGATGGCGACAGCGTCACCGTGATTAAAGATCTAAAGGTTAAAGGTAGCTCTTCAATGCTGAAAATCGGCACTAAAGTGAAGAATATCCGCCTGGTAGAAGGTGATCATAACATCGACTGCAAAATTGACGGTTTTGGTCAGATGAAGCTCAAATCCGAATTCGTCAAAAAGAACTAACGCTATTTCCTTTTCGCTGAATCGTTATTTTCCCGGCCATAGCCGCCGGCCGGGAAAATGAACGAATATATCCCCGCGCCACCGTCCCCCTATTTCCCGCCTCATCGGCGATGACTGCCGGCCGCATCGCGCCTGGCGCAGGCCAGATATTGTCCTCATCCGCCTCCTGACGCCGCCGTCTGGCTTAAATCGCCAACCACCCTCTACGCTTAATGGGTCAATCGTTATCTGAGGTCATGACTATGTCTTTAAGCCCCTATATCGCCTTCAGCGGCAACTGCGCTGCGGCTATCGCGTTCTACCAGCAGGCCCTGGGCGCAGAGCTTGTCCACCAGATCACCTACGCCGAGATGCCGCAGAATATGCAGGACACCGAGGACGGCTGCCCCTCCGGCCAGCACCTCGCCGCCGACTGCATCGCCCACGCCAGCCTGCGCGTGGCGGGCAGTGAACTGATGCTGGGCGATAGCCCCACCAGCGACAGCGAACGCTATGCCGGCTTCACGCTGGTGCTGGATACTCAGGACCTGGATGAAGGTAAACGCTGGTTTGACAGCCTCACCGCTGAAGGACGTATCGAAATGGCCTGGCAGGAAACCTTCTGGGCCCACGGTTTTGGCAAAGTTTTCGATCGCTTCGGCATCCCGTGGATGGTGAACGTTGTCAAGCAGGCTTAATGCCTCTCCCTTCGGGCGGGCTCCCCCGCCCTGTCATCACCTTTACGCTAACTCTTCATCCTGCGGTCATTATGTTTTAACCGAAATGTAACAAAAACAGGTCAGGATCGGGCCACTCTCAGAGGGAAATCCCTTCTTCTGCTTAGTGAGGCTCGACTGACATGTACTTATCCAGACATCCGACCAGTTATCCTACCCGGTATCAGGAAATTGCCGCCAGGCTTGAGCAAGAGCTTCGTCACCACTACCGCTGCGGCGACTATTTGCCCGCGGAGCAGCAGCTGGCCATCCGTTTTGAGGTCAACCGCCATACCCTGCGTCGGGCGATAGACCAGCTGGTTGAACGCGGCTGGGTTCAGCGCCGTCAGGGCGTCGGCGTGCTGGTGCTGATGCGGCCGATCGACTATCCGCTGAACGCCCAGGCGCGCTTCAGCCAGAACCTACTCGAGCAGGGAAGCCATCCAACCAGCGAAAAGCTGCTGTCGGTGCTGCGCCCTGCCAGCAGCCACGTCGCCGAGGCCTTTGCGATCAACGAAGGCGATAACGTCATCCATCTGCGCACCCTGCGCCGGGTGAACGGCGTCGCGCTGTGCCTGATCGACCACTACTTCACTGACCTGCGCCTCTGGCCCGCGCTGCAAACCTTCAGCCAGGGTTCACTGCACGATTTTCTGCGCCAGCAGCTGGACGTCGAGCTTACCCGCGCGCGCACCAAAATCAGCGCCCGCCGCGCGCAGGCCAAAGAGAGCAACATTCTGGGGATCCCCAACATGGCGCCGCTGCTGTGCGTAAGAACCCTGAACCACCGTCCCGGCGAGCAGAACGCGACGGAGTACTCCGTCAGCCTGACCCGGGCGGACATGATCGAATTCACCATGGAGCACTGAATGCACTTTGATACCGCAACCCGCCAGCGCTGGATGTCCGTGCTGGCCCACAGTGAACCACAGCAGCTTCTGGCGCGGATGCAGACCCTGCAGCTGGCGCCGCAGTACGAATCCATTCGCGCTCCGGAGACCGGCCTCGTGCAGCTCCAGGCGCGCATGGGGGGCATCGGCGATCGTTTCTTCGCCGGTGACGCCACCCTGACCCGGGCGGCGATCCGCCTCGCCGACGGCACGCTCGGCTACAGCTGGATACTGGGGCGCGATCGCCCTCATGCCGAACGCTGCGCGGCCATCGACGCCTTGATGCAGTCGCCACACCACTTTCATTCCTTAATGGAAACCCTGATTACCCCGCTGGAAGAACAACGAAGCGCGCGCATTGAAGCCCGACGCGCCGAAGTCAACGCCAGCCGGGTCGATTTCTTTACTCTGGTTCGCGGAGATAACGCATGACCTTACAAACCGCCTTTACCCTACCGGCGCAGGATGCCCAACACAGTTTTCGTCGCCTGCTGAAGGCCATGAGCGAGCCGGGCGTGATCGTCTCCCTGCAGCAGCTTCAGCACGGCTGGCAGCCGCTGAACGTCGCCTCTACCAGCCTCCTGCTGACGCTTGCCGATCGCGACACGCCGGTCTGGTTTACCGCCGCGCTGCATAACGACCTTGTCGGCCAGAACCTGCGTTTTCATACCGGCGCACCGCTGGTTGAGCAGCCGCAGCAGGCGGTCTTCGCCGTCACCAACGAGCGCATCAGCGCCGAACAGCTGAACGAGCTCTCCGCCGGCACCGTTGTCGCTCCGGAAACCGGCGTAACGCTGATCGTCCAGCTTCCGAGCCTCAGCGGCGGGCGCATGCTGCGTCTGACCGGCGCCGGCATTGCCGAAGAGCGGATGATCGCCCCGCAGCTGCCGGACTGCATCATTGATGAACTGACCGATCGCCCGCACCCGTTCCCCTTAGGCATTGACCTGATCCTGACCTGTGGAGAACGTCTGCTGGCCATCCCGCGCACCACCCACGTGGAGGTTTGCTAATGTACGTTGCCGTCAAAGGCGGTGAGAAGGCGATAGTCGCCGCTCACGCCCTTCAGGAACACAAACGACGAGGCGATGGACGGCTTCCTGAAATTAGCGTTGAACAGATTACCCAGCAGTTGAACCTGGCGGTTGACCGGGTGATGACCGAAGGCGGCATCGCCGATCGCGAGCTGGCGGCGCTGGCGCTCAAGCAGGCCAGCGGCGATAGCGTCGAAGCCATTTTTTTACTCCGCGCCTACCGCACCACCCTGCAGCGGCTGGCGGTCAGCGAGCCGGTAAATACCGCTGGCATGCGCCTGGAGCGGCGTATTTCGGCGGTCTATAAAGATATTCCCGGCGGCCAGATGCTCGGTCCGACCTACGATTACACCCACCGCCTGCTCGATTTTACCCTGCTGGCCAACGGCGAGACGCCGGCATTGAAAACCACCGAGCAGCCGCCGGAAGCCACGCCGCACGTCTTTAACCTGCTGGTCCAGCAGGGGCTGGCGAAAGCAGAGCAGCAGACCCTCGCCGAGCCTGACGATATTACCCGCAGCCCGCCGGTTTACCCCTGCTCGCGCTCATCGCGCCTGCAGCAGCTGGTGCGCGGCGACGAAGGCTATCTGCTGGCGCTGGCCTACTCGACCCAGCGCGGCTACGGCCGCAACCACCCGTTTGCCGGTGAAATACGCAGCGGCTACGTGGCGGTAGAGATCGTTCCGGAAGAGCTGGGCTTTGCGGTCAATATTGGCGAGCTGCTGATGACCGAATGCGAAATGGTCAACGGCTTCGTCGCCCCGCAAGACGAGCCCCCGCACTTCACCCGCGGCTACGGCCTGACGTTCGGCATGAGCGAGCGCAAAGCGATGGCGATGGCGCTGGTTGACCGCGCGCTCCAGGCGCCGGACTACGGCGAAGAGGCGGCCGGCCCGGCGCAGGACGAAGAGTTTGTGCTGGCCCATGCCGATAACGTCGAGGCCGCGGGCTTCGTCTCGCATCTTAAGCTGCCCCACTATGTTGATTTCCAGGCCGAACTGGCGCTGCTGAAGCGCCTGCAACGGGAGAACGAACGTGGCTAATACCCTCTCCGGCTATAACTTCGCCTATCTTGATGAGCAAACCAAGCGCATGATCCGCCGCGCCATTCTGAAAGCCGTCGCCATCCCCGGCTATCAGGTTCCGTTCGGCGGACGCGAAATGCCGATGCCCTACGGCTGGGGGACCGGCGGTATCCAGCTGACCGCCAGCGTGATTGGCGAGAACGACGTGCTGAAGGTGATTGACCAGGGCGCCGACGACACCACCAACGCGGTATCGATTCGCCAGTTCTTTACCCGCGTGACCGGCGTCGCCACCACCGAGCGCACCGAAGACGCGACGCTGATCCAGACCCGCCACCGGATCCCGGAAACACCGCTGACGGAAGATCAGATCCTGATTTTCCAGGTGCCGATCCCGGAGCCGCTGCGCTTTATCGAGCCGCGCGAAACCGAAACCCGCACCATGCACGCGCTGGAAGAGTACGGCGTGATGCAGGTCAAGCTGTATGAAGACATTGCCCGCTTCGGCCACATTGCGACCACCTACGCCTACCCGGTGAAGGTCAACGGCCGCTACGTGATGGACCCGTCGCCGATCCCGAAATTCGATAACCCGAAAATGCACATGATGCCGGCGCTGCAGCTGTTCGGCGCCGGGCGCGAAAAGCGCATCTATGCGGTCCCACCCTTTACGCCGGTGGAAAGCCTCGATTTTGACGATCATCCGTTCACCGTCCAGGAGTGGGATGAGCCCTGCGCCATCTGCGGCTCGCGCCACAGCTATCTTGATGAAGTGGTGCTGGATGACAGCGGCAAGCGCATGTTTGTCTGCTCCGATACCGACTACTGCCGCCAACAGAGCGAGGCGCAACAAAAATGAGCCAACCGTTACTTGCGGTCAATAACCTGACCCACCTCTACGCGCCGGGCAAAGGCTTCAGCGACGTCTCTTTTGAGCTGTTCCCGGGGGAAGTGCTGGGCATCGTCGGTGAGTCCGGCTCCGGCAAAACCACCCTGCTGAAGGCCATCTCCGCGCGCCTCGCGCCGCAGCAGGGCGAGGTGCTGTACCACAGCCGCTCGCTGTACGCGATGAGCGAAGCGGATCGCCGCCGCCTGCTGCGCACCGAGTGGGGGGTGGTGCATCAGCACCCGATGGACGGCCTGCGCCGCCAGGTCTCAGCGGGGGGCAATATCGGCGAACGCCTGATGGCCACCGGCGCGCGCCACTACGGCAATATTCGCGCCACCGCCGGACGCTGGCTGGAAGAGGTGGAGATCCCGGCGTCGCGCATCGACGACCTGCCGACCACCTTTTCCGGCGGTATGCAGCAGCGCCTGCAGATCGCCCGCAATCTCGTCACCCAGCCGAAGCTGGTGTTTATGGATGAACCCACCGGCGGACTGGACGTGTCGGTGCAGGCTCGCCTGCTCGACCTGCTGCGCGGCCTGGTGGTGGAGCTGAACCTCGCGGTGGTGATTGTCACCCACGATCTCGGCGTCGCGCGCCTGCTGGCTCACCGCCTGCTGGTGATGAAGCAGGGCCAGGTGGTGGAAAGTGGTTTAACCGACCGGGTGCTCGACGATCCGCACCATCCCTATACCCAGCTGCTGGTGTCGTCGGTCTTGCAGAACTAGCCCACGAAGACATTCGCTGGGTCAGGTAGCCCGGACGGGCACGTCGCGTCGCCTCCGGGAAAACTCAGGCACTATGAGGCAACAAATGAACGCTATCCGCGTTGAAAACGTACATAAAACCTTTGTCCTGCATCAGCAAAACGGCGTCCGCCTGCCGGTGCTCGCCGACGCTTCGCTAACGGTTAACGCCGGAGAGTGCGTGGTGCTGCACGGCCACTCCGGCAGCGGCAAATCCACTCTGCTGCGCTCGCTGTACGCCAACTACCTGCCGGATACCGGGCATATTCACGTCCTCCACGGCGAGGAGTGGGTTGACCTGGTGAGCGCCTCGGCGCGCAAGGTGCTGGAAGTGCGTAAAACCACCATCGGCTGGGTGAGCCAGTTTCTGCGGGTTATTCCGCGGATTTCGGCGCTGGAAGTAGTGATGCAGCCGCTGCTGGATCTCGGCATCCCGCGCGAAGAGTGCGCCGCCAAGGCCGCGCGCCTGCTGACGCGCCTGAACGTCCCGGAACGCCTGTGGCATCTTGCCCCGTCCACCTTCTCCGGCGGCGAGCAGCAGCGGGTCAACATCGCCCGCGGCTTCGCCGTTGACTATCCGATCCTCCTGCTCGACGAGCCTACCGCCTCCCTCGACGCCAAAAACAGCGCCGCGGTGGTGGAGCTGATTAACGAGGCTAAAGCGCGCGGCGCGGCTATCGTCGGTATTTTCCATGATGAAACGATACGCAACCTGGTGGCCGACCGGCTGCATCCGATGGGAATAACAGCATGATTATCAACAACGTAAAACTGGTTCTCGAAGATGAAGTGGTGGACGGTTCGCTGGAGGTGCAGGAGGGTAAGATTTACGCGTTTGCCGAAAGCCAGAGCCAGCTGCCGCAGGCTATCGACGGCGAGGGCGGCTGGCTGCTGCCGGGGCTTATCGAGCTGCATACCGATAACCTGGACAAGTTTTTTACCCCGCGCCCGAAGGTTGACTGGCCCGCCCACTCGGCGATGAGCAGCCACGATGCGCTGATGATCGCCAGCGGGATCACCACCGTGCTGGATGCGGTGGCCATCGGCGACGTCCGCGACGGCGGCGACCGGCTGGAGAATCTGGAAAAGATGATCAACGCCATCGAGGAGACGCAAAAGCGCGGCGTTAACCGCGCCGAGCACCGCCTGCACCTGCGCTGCGAGCTGCCGCACCACACCACTCTGCCGCTGTTTGAGAAGCTGGTTGGCCGCGAGCCGGTGAGCATGGTCTCCCTGATGGACCACTCTCCTGGCCAGCGCCAGTACGCCGACCGCAGCAAGTACCGCGATTACTACCAGGGGAAATATCATCTGACCAACGAAGAGATGGACCGCTTCGAAGAGGAGCAGATGGCGCTGGCGGCGACCTGGTCACAGCCGAACCGCGAAACGATCGCCGCCATCTGCCGCGAGCGTAAGATTGCCCTCGCCAGCCACGATGACGCCACCCGTGAGCATGTCGTCGAATCGCACCAGCTTGGCAGCGTGATCGCCGAATTTCCTACCACCTTAGCCGCCGCAGAGGCCTCACGTCAGCACGGCATGAACGTGCTGATGGGGGCGCCGAATATCGTGCGCGGCGGCTCGCACTCCGGCAACGTCGCCGCCCACCGTCTGGCGGCCGACAATCTGCTGGATATTCTCTCATCCGACTACTATCCCGCCAGCCTGCTGGATGCCGCCTTCCGCATCGCCGATGACGACGGCAACCGCTTCACGCTGCCGCAGGCGATTCGCCTGGTGAGCAAAAATCCGGCGCAGGCGCTGGGGCTAGGCGACCGCGGGGCCATTGCCGAAGGTAAACGCGCCGACCTCGTGCTGGCCCATCGCCGCGGGGAGCATGTGCATATCGACCACGTCTGGCGTCAAGGAAAGAGGGTCTTCTAATGGCCGGGAAACTGATTTGGCTGGTGGGGCCTTCCGGCTCAGGAAAAGATAGTCTGCTGGCGGCGCTCCGCCAGCGAGAGCACTCGCAGCTGCTGGTTGCGCATCGCTATATTACGCGCCCCTTTAACGCCGGGAGCGAGAACCATATCGCCCTCAGCAAGCAGGAGTTTTTTAGCCGCGCCGAGCGCCAGCTTTTTGCGCTGAGCTGGCACGCCAATAATAATTACTACGGCATTGGCATCGAAATTGACCTCTGGCTGCACGCCGGTTTCGACGTGGTGGCCAACGGCTCCCGCGCGCATCTGGCGCAGGCCCGAGCGCGCTACGCCGCCGCCCTGCTGCCCATCTGCCTGCAGGTCACGCCGGACGTGCTGCGCCAGCGTCTGCAGCAGCGCGGTAGGGAAAATGAAACGGAGATCGCCCAGCGGCTTGAGCGCGCCGCGCGCTACGCGCCAACGGACTGCCTGACCTTAAATAATGACGGTACGCTGCCGCAGTCGGTGGACACCCTGGTATCGCTGATTCGAACTCACCGCCAGCGCGAGCACCAGCATGCCGACCTGTAAGCTACGCGAGGCGACCCTCGACGACATTCACGCCGTCTATGCGTTAATTGGCGAATTAAAGCAAAAAACCTACGATCGCGACGCTTTTGTCCGCGGCTTTGCCATGAACCTGCAAAATCCCACCCTGCGCTATCAGCTGGCGGAGGTGGATGGCGAAACCGTCGGGCTCATTGGGCTCCAGCTGCAGTTTCCGCTCAATTTCAACGCCTGGATCGGCGAAGTACAGGAGCTGGTGGTTCTGCCGCATATGCGCGATCTGCAGGTGGGCCAGGCGCTGCTGGCGTGGGCCGAGCAGGAAGCCCGCAGCCGCGGCGCCGCCATGATTGAGCTCTCCAGCGGGAAAGCTCGCCCCGACGCCCACCGCTTCTATCTGCGCGAAGGGTACGCACAAAGTCATCTTCGTTTTAAAAAAGCGCTGTGAGGAGGAGGTATGAGCCTGACTATCCGCTTAACCGGCACCGGCGGCGCCCAGCTGGTGCCGGTCTTCGGCTGCGACTGCGCCGCCTGTCGCCGCGCCCGCGCTGATGAGGCCCACCGCCGCCGCCCCTGCAGCGCGGCGGTGAAGTTCAACCACGCCGTAACCCTGCTGGACGCCGGCCTGCCGGAACTGATGGAGCGCTGGCCCGCCGGAACTTTTCAGCAAATCTTGCTCACCCATTACCATATGGATCATGTCCAGGGTCTGTTCCCGCTTCGCTGGGGCGTGGGCGCGCGGATCCCGGTTTTTGGTCCGCCGGATGAAGCCGGCTGTGACGATCTGTTTAAGCATCCCGGGCTGCTGGATTTTAGCCATACCCTTGCGCCCTTTGTGATGTTCGAGCTGCAGGGGCTCAGGGTGACCCCGCTGCCGCTAAACCATTCAAAGCTGACGTTCGGCTATCTGCTGGAGTCGGCGCACAGCCGCGTGGCGTGGCTGTCGGATACCGCCGGGCTGCCGGAGAAGACGCTAAAGTTCCTGCTCAATAACCCGCCGCAGGCGATGATTATCGACTGCAGCCACGAGCCGCGTCCGCAAACCCCGCGTAACCACTGCGATTTAAATACGGTGCGGGCCATTAACCTGATCGTGGGCTGCCCGCGGGTCATTCTCACCCATATCGGCCACCAGTTTGATGCCTGGATGATGGACAACGCGCTGCCGCCGGGGTTTGAGGCGGGCTATGACGGTATGGAGATCGTGCTGGATTAAGCCCGGCCCCGGCACGAGCAGGGGAAGCGGCGCGATCGGGGCAGGATCAGTAGTCGTCGTCCAGCCGACGGCGATCGTTTTCCAGCTGTCGACGATCCTGATCCAGCTGGCGCTGGCGATCGTCAAGCTGTCGGCGGCGATCGTCCAGTTGACGCTGCCGATCGTCGTACTGCCGCTGGCGATCGCTGCTTTGCTGACGGCTGCCCTGATAGCGTCCATCATCATCGCGGCCGTCGTTATAGCGATCGTCGTCATCGGAGCGGCTATCGCCGGGATGCCAGGCGTCGCTAATCGCCTGCTGAATATTGCCGATGGCGTCGTCAATAAGATCGGCGTGCGCAAGCTGGCTGCTCAGCGACAGGGTGCAGAGGATCAAAGCGGTCAAATAGCGTTTCATAGGGCCAGTCTCTTCGGGGGGCTGGCCCTACGGTAATCAACGCCCGTCGCCGCGAGTAGCGGAGGAATCTCAATTAGAGGCCGCTAGCGGGGCTGGGCCACGGCGCTTCGCAGCGCCTGCTGCAGCTGGGCGCGGGTGAAGGGCTTACGCAGCAGCTCGACGTCCGGCAGCGCGGGATTATGCGCCGGGCGCAGATCCTGGCCGCTGATCAGCAGCAGCGCCACCGTCGGGAAGCGGCGCTGCGTTTCGTTAATGACCTCCGCGCCGCTCAGCCTTCCCGGCAGCATCAGATCGCTTATCAGCAGCGCAATATCCGGCGAGGCCTCCAGCATCTGCAGCGCCTGCTCGCCGCTGGCGGTTTCCAGCGTCAGCCAGCCAAGCTGGTGCAGCTGTTCGCACAGGGTCTGGCGCACGTCCGCCTCATCCTCGAGCACCAGCGCCAGCCGCTCGGCGCCAGTTTCCTGCTCGGCCTCGGGCAGCCGCCCGCTGGCCGTCGCCTGTACCGCCGCGCGCGGCAGCTGCAGGCGTACCGTCGTCCCCTGACCCGGCGCGCTCTCAATTGCCACCCTTCCCCCGGACTGGCGCACAAAGCCATACACCATCGACAGCCCCAGGCCGCTGCCGCTGCCGGTCTGTTTGGTGGTAAAGAAGGGTTCAAAGACCTGCGCTTTCACCTCCAGCGACATTCCGCAGCCGTGATCGACCACCTCCAGCGCCACCATATCCTGCCGCCGCCCGTCGCTGCGCGCCACGCGCTGGTTCCAGCTGCGTATTCTTATCACCCCCGGCCGCCCTTCCATCGCGTCCCGCGCGTTCATCACCAGGTTGATAATGGCATTTTCCAGCTGGCCGACGTCAATCCACGCCGGCCAGGCGGGGGACTGCGCCTCAATCTCAAGGCTCAGCGCCGCGGGCAGAGAGTGGCGCATCAGTTCGCCGAGGTTCTCCAGCAGCGGCTTCATCTCAACGGCGTGCGGGTGCAGCGACTGCTTGCGCGAGAAGGCCAGCAGCCGCTGGGTCAGCAGCGCGCCGCGTTCGGCGGCCTTGCGCGCCCTGGAGATGCGCGCCGCGTCACCCTCGTGGGGCTGAACCAGCTCAAGGCTGCCGATAATCACCGCCAGCAGGTTATTAAAATCATGCGCCAGGCCGCCGGTCAGCTGGCCGACGGCCTTCATTTTCTGGCTATGGACCAGCGCCTGCTCCAGCCCCTTGCGCTCGGTGCGATCGAGCACCACGTTGACCAGCCCACGCCCCGGCACCGGGCTGAAGCGCAGCTCAATCGTCCGGTCATTCGCCAGCTGCAGCTCCTGCGGCTTCGGCAGCGGTGAAGCAAGATTGGCCCGCACGTGCTCCGCCAGCGGCGCCGCCCGGCTCAGCAGCTGCTGGTAGTACATGCCGCGCTGCAGATCCTGTGCCGCCAGCCCGAGCAGCAGCGGATACTGCGGGTTCCACACCACCAGCTGCCCCTGATTATCAAACAGGGCAAAGCCGTCGCGCATCGCGTGGAAGGTGGTCTCCAGCAGGGTGCTTTTCTCCTTCAGCAGCTGGGAAGTGTGGGCCAGCGAGGCGGTATTGCGGGCGAAGACGTTGAACGCGCGCGCCAGCTCGCCCAGCTCATCGCGCCGCTGCAGCGCGGGCACCGAGACGTGGTTCTCGCCGTGGGCCAGGCGCGACATGGCGCGGGAGATGGCGGTCAGGTTGGAGCCAAGATTGCGGTAGATATACCAGCCGGCGCAGCCGGTGATCGCCAGTGCCAGCAGCGCCGACAGCAGAATAAACATGCTGATGGAGCGCAGCTCCTGATGGCTTTGCGCCGCCCGCAGCTCCGATGCCTGCGCCACCCTGGCGACATACTGGTTAATATCGTTGTTCAGCAGCGCCACCAGCGCCTTGATATGGAACATATACCAGCCGATCGCCAGATCGCTCTCCTCCAGCTGGGCCGACAGCGGCTCCAGCCGGGCAAGCTCGGGCTTAAAATCCGCTAGGATCGCGGCCTGCGTCGGGTCAGCACCGGCTGGCGGCAGGAAGCCCATCACCTCATCCAGCTGCTGCACTATCGAACGCGGCGTTGAGGTGTGGATAGCGGCGGTAATCAGCCGGTCCATCTCCACCAGCCGCTGCGGATCGATCGCCGGCGCGCCGGGCCGATCGCTAAGATCCTGCAGATGGTGCAGATAGCTCTGGTTCTGATACAGCGAGCTGAGCAGCTCATAGCGCTGCAGATGGCGCCGCTGGCCGCGCACCAGCATTCCGCCTACGCTCTGCTGCAGCTCGTTACTGCGGCGAATAATGCTGGCGACCAGCGTCAGCTCCTGCTGCGCCAGCGGCGCGGCGGCAAGCTGTGACAGCGAGCGCTTCAGCGCCTGCTGGGTCTCCAGCAGACGCTCGGCCTCGCTTTTATACTCCAGCGCGCCCACCACCTGCGAGAGCCGAACCGCCGCGGTGGCGACGTTGGCGGTATCGCGGGCCAGGTTCATGCTGCCGGTCATATCGTCCAGCGTCTGCCGCTGTACCTGCTCCTGCAGCAGGCTGGCGTGGCGAAAACCCAGTACCGCCACCCCAGCGACCATCAGCGTCACCGCCACCATCAGCAGGTTAAACGAAAGCAGGCGTCCGCGGGCGCTGGTGAAAAACGGATAACGATGGGATGGCATGGTCGGCTCCGCGCTATTTTTGTTTATCCTGGCGGCTGGCGACGGCAACGGGGAGAGTAACGTTGCGTAATTGTGATCAAGATTAACTATTCATCAATATGACAAATATGAACGGCTTCTGACATTTTGCATTTACCAACCTGTGGTCCACTGCCGCTATCGACCGCTCTCGCAGGAGACCCTGTATGCCAGCAACGCCGGTACTATCTATGCGCAATATTGCCAAAGCCTTTGGCAAATTTTATGCGCTGAAAGGCGTCGATCTGACGGTTTGGCCAGGCGAGATCCACGCCCTGATGGGCGAGAACGGCGCCGGTAAAAGCACGCTCATGAAGATCCTCGCCGGCGCCTATACCGCCACCAGCGGCGAGATCCTGATCGACGGTAAACCGCACGCCATCAAAGGGCCAAAAGACGCGCTGGCGGCAGGCATCACGCTGATTTATCAGGAGATGCAGCTGGCGCCTAACCTCACCGTCGCCGAAAATATTTTCCTCGGCAGCGAGCTAGCGCGCGGCGGGCTGGTGCAGCGCAAAGAGATGCAGAGCCAGGCCCAGGCGGTGATTGACCGTCTTGGCGCCCAGTTTAAGGCCAGCGATCGGGTGATGAAGCTGACCATCGCCGAGCAGCAGCAGGTGGAGATCGCCCGCGCCCTGCACCGTAACAGCCGAATTCTGGTGATGGATGAGCCGACCGCCGCCCTCTCTTCGCGTGAAACCCAGCGCCTGTTTGAGCTGATTCTGCGCCTGCGCGACGAAGGCATGGCGATTATCTATATCAGCCACCGCATGGCAGAAGTTTATGAGCTGTCCGATCGCGTCAGCGTCCTGCGCGACGGTCAGTACGTCGGCAGCCTGACCCGCGACAGGCTCAACGCCTCCGAGCTGGTGCGCATGATGGTGGGCCGCCCGCTTAGCGATCTGTTCAATAAAGAGCGCGATATCCCCCTCGGCCAGCCGCGCCTGCGGGTGCAGGATTTGACCGACGGCAGCAAGGTGAAGCCGAGCAGCCTGGTGGTGCACGCCGGGGAGATCGTCGGCCTCGCCGGGCTGGTGGGCGCCGGCCGCTCCGAACTGGCGCAGCTGGTTTTCGGCGTGCGCAGGGCGAGCGGCGGCGTGATTGAAATCGACGGCGAGCCGGTGGTTATCCACTCGCCGCGCGAGGCTATCGATCTCGGCATCGGCTTTCTTACCGAGAACCGCAAAGAGCAGGGGCTGTTCCTCGAACTGGCGGCGCAGGAAAACATCACTATAGCGACGCTGGAGCGCGACGCCAGCTGGGGCATGCTCAACCGCAAGAAGGCGCAGACCATCTCCGATGACGCCATCTCGCTGCTCAATATTCGCGTCCCGCATTCGCAGGTGCGGGCGGGCGGCCTTTCCGGCGGCAACCAGCAAAAGTTGCTGATCTCTCGCTGGGTGGCGATCGGCCCGCGCATTCTGATCCTCGATGAACCGACGCGCGGCGTCGACGTCGGCGCCAAAAGCGAAATTTACCGCATCATGAACCAGATGGCGCGTCAGGGCGTGGCCATTCTGATGATCTCCAGCGAATTACCGGAAGTGGTCGGCATGAGTGACCGGGTCTACGTGATGCGCGAAGGCGCCATCGTCGGCGAACTGCAGGCCGACGAGATCGGCCAGGAAAGCATTATGACGCTGGCCACCGGCGTTAACGACTCTCACCTTAAGGCGGAACAACCATGACAACGCAAAAAGAGACCGCCGCCCGGCCGGTGGCAAAATCAGCATCGGCGAAAAAAATGCTGATGGGCGATTTGATGCAAACGGTCGGCATCCTGCCGATTTTAATCCTGATTGTCGCGGTATTTGGCTTTATCGCCCCGAACTTCTTTACCGAAAGCAACCTGCTGAACATTACCCGCCAGGCCTCCATCAACATCGTGCTGGCGGCGGGCATGACCTTTATCATTTTGACCGGCGGGATCGACCTGTCGGTCGGGTCTATCCTCGGCACCACCGCGGTGGCGGCGATGGTGGTCTCGCTGATGCCGGAGCTCTCTCTACTCTCCATTCCGGCGGCGCTGATGCTCGGCCTGCTGCTGGGGCTGTTTAACGGCGCGCTGGTCGCCTTCGCCGGACTGCCGCCGTTTATCGTTACGCTAGGCACCTATACGGCGCTGCGCGGGGCCGCCTATCTGCTGGCGGACGGCACCACGGTGATTAACTCCGATATCAGCTTCGAATGGATCGGCAACGATTATCTCGGGCCGGTGCCGTGGCTAGTGGTGATCGCCCTGGCGGTCATCGCGGTGTGCTGGTTCATTCTACGCCGCACCACGCTCGGCGTACATATCTACGCCGTGGGCGGCAATATGCAGGCCGCCAGGCTCACCGGCATCAAGGTTTGGCTGGTGCTGCTGTTCGTCTACGGCATGAGCGGGCTGCTCTCGGGGCTGGGCGGGGTGATGAGCGCTTCGCGGCTCTACAGCGCCAACGGCAACCTCGGCGTGGGCTATGAGCTGGACGCCATCGCCGCGGTTATCCTCGGCGGCACCAGCTTCGTCGGCGGTATCGGCACCATCACCGGTACCCTGGTGGGGGCGCTGATTATCGCCACCCTCAATAACGGTATGACGCTGATGGGCGTCTCCTATTTCTGGCAACTGGTGATCAAAGGGGCGGTGATCATCATTGCAGTACTGATCGATAAATACCGTACCCGACACCATCAAAGTGCATAACAACAATACCAATACCCTACGAGTGAGGAAGACAATATGCGTTTGAAACCGTTAGCGATCGCGCTCTGTGCCGGCACGCTGCTGGCCGCAGCGCCGTTCACCCAGGCTAAAGAACTCAAATCTATCGGCGTGACGGTCGGCGATCTGGCCAACCCGTTCTTCGTCCAGATAACCAAAGGCGCCGAGCTGGAAGCCCGCAAGCTGGCCGGGGATGGCGTCAAAGTGACGCTGGTTTCCAGCGGCTACGATCTCGGTCAGCAGGTTGCGCAGATCGATAACTTTATCGCCGCGAAGGTCGACATGATTATCCTTAACGCCGCCGACTCGAAGGGCATCGGCCCGGCGGTGAAGCGGGCGAAAGACGCGGGCATCGTGGTGGTGGCGGTGGACGTGGCCGCCGAAGGCGCGGACGCGACCATTACCTCCAATAACACCCAGGCGGGCGAAATGGCCTGTAAATACATCACCGACCGCCTGAAAGGGAAAGGCAATGTGGTGATTATCAACGGGCCGCCGGTTTCTGCGGTGCAGAACCGCGTCGAAGGCTGCCAGACGGAGTTCAAGCGCCACCCGGATATCAAAGTGCTGTCGTATAACCAGAACGCCAAGGGCAGCCGCGAAGGCGGCCTGGAAATTATGACCTCGCTGCTGGCCGCCAATCCGAAAATCGACGGCGTATTTGCCATTAACGACCCGACCGCCATCGGGGCGGACCTGGCGGCAAAACAGGCCCAGCGCCGCGAGTTCTTTATCGTTGGCGTCGACGGCAGTCCGGACGGGGAAGAAGCGTTGAAGCGTAAGAATTCGCTGTTTGTCGCCACCCCGGCCCAGGACCCGCAGGTGATGGCGGCGAAGGCGGTAGAGATTGGCTACGACATCCTGCAGGGCAAACCGGCGCCAACGGCCCCGGTGCTGATCCCGGTGACGATGATCGATAAAAACAACATTGGTACCTATAAAGGCTGGACCGTGAAGTAGGCGCCATCGGTCAGGCGATGCCCCGGGAAGCCCCGGGGTTAGCCCCTTCGCGGCTACGCCGCCTTATCGCCGTGGATAACGTCCGCGGCGAACACATAGCCCAGGCCGCGCATGGTTTTGATCAGCGCCGGCTGATGCGGATTAAGCTCAATCTTGCGCCGCAGGCGCATGATCAGCACGTCAATCGTCCGGTCAAACACCTCAATGCTCTCGCTGTGGGTCAACGTCAGCAGCTGTTCGCGGTTCAGCACCCGCCGGGCGTTCTGCGCCAGCGCCAGCAGCAGGCCGTACTCGCCCTGGGTCAGCAGCACCGGCTGCTGCTGGGGGTTAAACAGCTCACAGCGTCCGGTGTCCAGCCGCCAGCCGTTGAAAATGAGTCCCGCACCGCCGCCGCTGCTCTCAGCGGCCAGCGCGCCGCTGCGTCTGAGCACCGCTTTCACTCGCGCCACCACTACCCGGGAGTTAAACGGCTTGCCGATATAGTCATCAGCGCCCATCTCCAGCCCCACCACGACATCGGCTTCGCTCCCAAGACCGGTCAGCATCACCACCGGCAGCTCGGGTCTGCTGCGCTGTAGCTGCTGCAGCACCAGCAGGCCGTTGGTATCGGGCAAAATCATGTCCAGCAGGACAAGGGAAATATCCGCCCGCTGCGCCGCTACCGCCAGCGCTTCGCCGCCGGTTTGGCACACCAGCACGTCAAAAACGTGCGCGCTGAGCACGTCGCACAGCAGTTCGCAGATTGCGCTGTCGTCATCAACAACCAAAATGACCGGTTTCATAGCTTGCCTCTGCCCGCCGGGGATGATCTCTGTATGATTAATTCAGCAAACCACCACCGACAAATCCATTGCCGGATAGCGTTTCTTCAACCCATGTCACAACTCCGCCCGCTTCGACACGTCAAAACTGACGACGCCCTGCTTTTCGTCAGCACTTAGCCCAAAAAACCGGCGTATTATCGGGAAATACCCATAATGAAAATATGGCATAGAAGATGCATAGTGACGGCGTGATAGCGCATATGCGCCAACTGATTAACGGGAGCAAGACCGATGAAAAAAGTCGTCACGGTTTGTCCGTATTGCGCATCAGGTTGCAAAATCAACCTGGTGGTCGATAACGGTAAAATCGTCCGGGCTGAGGCGGCACAGGGGAAAACCAACCAGGGAACCCTGTGCCTGAAGGGCTACTACGGCTGGGACTTTATTAACGATACCCAGATCCTCACCCCGCGCCTGAAAACCCCGATGATCCGCCGCCAGCGCGGCGGCAGGCTGGAGTCCGTCTCCTGGGATGAGGCCCTCGACTACGTTGCCACGCGCCTCAGCGCGATTAAGGCTAAGTACGGCCCGGATGCCATCCAGACCACCGGCT